>JBGCDT010000236.1:0-20969 GCA_045105695.1 Saprospiraceae bacterium
CCAGGGGTCATCTCAGCTAAAATTTCTGATTTGACGCTAGGCCCGCTTTTGATATTTTTTAGGTGAACCTTAAAGATGGCTTCACGACCTTTCAAGTCTGGGCGATCAATTCCGATTTGTCTGTCGAAACGACCTGGTCGGAGTAGCGCGCTATCTAATACATCTGGTCGGTTAGTAGCAGCCATTAGGATGACTCCCTTGTCAGTACTAAATCCATCCATCTCTACAAGAAGCTGATTCAAAGTATTCTCTCTTTCATCGTTTCCTCCTTGGAAAGCACCTTTTCCTCTTGCACGACCAATTGCATCAATTTCATCGATAAATACTATACATGGTGCTTTTTCACGCGCTTGTTTGAAAAGATCACGTACTCTCGATGCACCAACTCCTACGAACATTTCTACGAATTCAGAACCAGAGATCGAGAAGAAAGGAACTCCAGCTTCACCAGCTACTGCTTTCGCTAAAAGTGTTTTACCAGTACCTGGAGGTCCAACCAAAAGGACACCTTTAGGGATCTTTCCACCAAGGGAAGTATATTTCTTAGGATTCTTCAAGAAGTCAACAACCTCCATTACCTCTTCTTTTGCTTCGTCCAAACCAGCAACATCTTCGAAGGTTACGGATACTTTGGCGTTACCATCAAATAGAGCAGCTTTTGATTTTCCAATATTGAAAATCTGAGCTCCAGGGCCACCAGCACCACCTCCAACTCTTCGCATTATAAAGAGCCAAATACCTACGATAATAAGGATTGGTAGAACCCAACTAAGAATAGGCGCTAGCCAGTTTTGTTGTGTTTCAAACTCGGGGCTAACACGATCTGCAAGAGAGACGCCTTCCTGGATTTCATCCAATTTTTCAATCAGATAGTCTACAGAACCTACCTCGAAAGTAAAGTGTGGGCGAACCGCTCCAAACTTACCTTCAGCAGCATCTTTGTACTTGGTCAGTCTATCTTCTTTGATGTATACGTGAGCGTATTCTTTATTAATGATGGATAGTTTCTTGACATCACCATCACGGACCATCGTTTCAAATTTGCTCCATGTAATACTTTCATTGCTGGAATTACTGAGGCTATAAAAGTTGAGTCCCAAAAGGAATAGTGCTAGTATACCATAAATCCAATAAGAATTGAATCTGGGCGTAACCGGCTTTTTATCTTTATCTTCCATATTGAAGTTGTGTTATTTTGTACTTTCGTCAGAGAACATCCTTTAAGAACGTAGTTTTAGAAAAGTAGTTTTATTAAAAATTGATAGTTGAACAAGTCGAAGTGATCTTAGTTGTTCAAAATCTTATTATAAGGAATGTAGTTAGAACAGCAGAAAGAGAATTTCGTTTGAAGTTATCGACAGATTGGACTATTTTTTATGCAAAGTGATAAACAATGGCTGTTCATAGCTTGCGAAGTTCAATATGCTTTTTGATATATTTAACGCATCAGTGTGATTTCTCGTTCTAAATTTAAGCGTCGTTTTTTTACTAAAGATTTTTATACTCTGTAAAAATGCCATCGCCCCACAAGTCTTCCAATTCATAATAAGAACGTTTTTCTTTATAGAAAACGTGGACGACTGTGTTAAAATAATCCAACAAAACCCATAAAGCATTCTGCTGGCCTTCAAAGTGAAGCGGAAGCGTAAAGCCTTCTTTTTTGAGGCGGGCATAAACATTATCTGCAATCGCCTTGACTTGAGTATTGGAGTCTCCTTCACAAATGATGAAGAAGTTTGTAGGAGCGTCATCAAGTTGACGGAGGTCTATCTTAACTATGTTCTTTCCTTTGATATCTTGAATACTATCTACTATTAGTGCATTCAGTTCTTCTTCTGAAAGAGAGTTTTGTTGTGCTTTTTTTTGTGAACTCAAATTATCTTTTTGTTACTTTTGTTAAAAGAAATTGAAACAGGAATAATGAGGTCTGTAAAATTTTTTCTTTTAATTACCGGCCTCTTACATATAGGTAAAATTACTAAAATATATTTACTTGCATACTATTGAAAATACGCTTTTCATGGGGCGGAATCTACAGCATTTAGAGACCACATTATCCACCAATGAATACGTTACTAATCTTTTATCAAAAAGTAAACCACCGGAGGGAACTGTCATAACGGCTTATAATCAAGCCATGGGCCGCGGTCAGATTGGCAGTTATTGGGAAAGTGAGGCTGGTAAAAACCTGACATTTAGTGTTGTGCTATATCCTACCTTTTTACCTGTAGCTAAACAATTTTTGTTAACGCAATGTCTTTCTCTAGGGGTTGTTGATGCGCTTTCTGAATTCGTTCCAAATTCACTTTCGCTAAAATGGCCAAATGATATTTATGTGAATAATAAAAAATTGGGTGGCATGTTGATTCAATCTAGTATCAACCAAACACAGCTTATTCACGCTGTTGTGGGAATTGGAATTAACATTAACCAAGATATATTTATCAGTGATGCTCCAAATCCTATTTCTCTAAAACAGATAAGTCAAGAAGATGTTCCATTAGGGTTCGTCCTCAACAAACTTTGCATTGCATTAGAAAAAAGGTACTTGCAATTGAGAAGAAGCGATTACGATGCGATCAGAATAGATTACTCAAGACACCTCTATTATTATATGGAAGATCGTATTTATAAAAGGCCCGACGGAAGTTTATTCGAAGGGCGAATAGTCGATGTTTTGCCTACTGGTAAATTAGTCATCAATCATGAAAAGGGAGAAGAAGTCTTCGGTATGAAAGAGATTCAGTTCATTCATTCGTGATTCAGCCCTCCAATTACATCCGTTTTATTTTAGCACCAAGCGCATTTAGCCTCTTATCAATAGATTGATAGCCTCTATCTATCTGATGAATGTTTTTAATTACGGAAGTTCCTTTTGCTGATAAAGCAGCAATGAGTAATGCAACTCCAGCTCTGATATCAGGTGAAGTCATTTCGATTCCTCTGAGTTGCTGACTTCTGTTCAGACCAATTACTGTCGCTCGGTGTGGATCACAAAGGATAATCTGCGCACCCATATCAATCAACTTGTCTACAAAGAACAAGCGACTTTCAAACATCTTCTGATGAATAAGTACAGATCCTTTGGCTTGAGTAGCTATCACCAGCATGATACTCATAAGGTCGGGAGTAAACCCAGGCCAAGGAGAATCGTAAATGGTTAGAATGGAACCGTCAATGAAGTTTTGAACTTTATAAGATTTTTGAGGCGGTACGTGAATATCGTCTCCTTTGATATTGAGTTTGATACCCATTCTTCTGAAAACAGGAAGTGTATTACCTAACTGATCTACTGCGCAATCTTTGATTGTAATATCAGATTGTGTCATAGCAGCAAGACCAATAAAACTTCCGATTTCTATAAAGTCAGGTAAAATACGGTGCTTAGTTCCACCTAAACTTTCCACTCCTTCTATCGTCAATAAGTTAGAACCTATACCTGAAATATTAGCACCCATGTCGACCAGCATTCTACAAAGTTGTTGTAGGTAAGGTTCGCAAGCGGCATTGTAAATTTGAGTTGTTCCTTTAGCAAGGGATGCAGCCATTACTATGTTAGCGGTACCGGTGACGGAGATTTCATCCATCAGAATATGAGTTCCTTTTAGCTTTTTAGTTTCTAAGAAATAGTTGCCCTGATTGTCGAAACGAAATTTAGCCCCCAGTTTTTTAAACCCTAAAAAGTGGGTATCTAATCTTCGTCTACCAATTTTGTCACCTCCAGGTTTTGGCAAATAGGCTCTTCCAAAACGAGCCAGTAAAGGTCCAATCAACATAACAGAACCTCTAATTTTTTTAGCATCAGATTGAAATGCCTTTGTAGTGAAGAAATCTAGATCAATATTATCCGCTTGAAAAGTATAAGTTGAGGAATTGATTTTTCTAACTTTTACTTTTAAGCCTTTGAGTAAACTGATGAGTCGTTGCACATCCAAAATGTCAGGGATATTAGAAATCGTCATCTTTTGATCTGTGAGTAGTACTCCACAGAGGATTTGGAGTGCTTCGTTCTTTGCTCCCTGAGGAATGATTTCACCGGATAGTTTCGTTCCTCCAGTTACTACGAAAGTGTCTTTATTGGCCATAGTATTTTTTTGTTATGCTTTACTGCGAAGGTAAATAAGAGGGTGGACAATATTTAGTTCCTACTCAGGTTTCTACACTTAGTTTGAAATCTTTGAATAAAAACGAAAAAGCCGGTCAACATTCGTATGTTGACCGGCTTTAAGATTATCCTAAAAGGCTTTATTTTCTTCTGTTCGACTTATTGTTACGGGAGCCTTTGCCACCTTTATTATTCTTTTTGTTTCTCTTATGCTTACTGCTGTTAGAGTGATGACTATTATTATTGTTGTTATTACTTAAGCCATCAAGGTATACTCCATCAGGAACTTCAAGAGCTCCATTTGACATATTTGTTAAGTCGCGTTTGATGATGTCATCACTCACATAGTGTTCTCTGTTCCAGGTCTTATAAGCCAGTTTCATATAAGAAGCAATTGCACTGACAAACCCTTTTCGTTTATTTTCTTCCTCCATTGCGTTAGCCTTCTCTATCAGCTTTTGAACATTGTAACCATAGTGGCGATATTTAGTATCATTATGGGGATATTCAATCTGATCAGGTTTCTTACGCGCATTCTCTCTTGTGGGAATATCTCCTACATCAGGAGTTACATCAATATCGTAGTCTGCGATGTGAAAAACATGTCCCCAGAGTTTATCTTTATACTCATCAATACTTCTATTCTGAGGGTTCATTTGATGCATGAGCTTGATGACTCTTTCTACAAAAGCCTGTCGCATTCCAGCGTTTTCGATTGTTTTTGCATGCTGGATAAGTAGCTGTACATTTCGACCGTATTCTGGTAAAATTAGTTCCTCCTTTGCGGAGTTATACTCCATTTGATATCCTTCCATAATTTTTATTTTGCGTGTGCAGTTTGTTATTCTACGGTTACAGATTTAGCCAAGTTTCTTGGTTGGTCCACGTTACAGTCTCTCATCAATGCAATATGGTAGGAGAGGAGTTGTAGTGGGATAGAAGATAGTAATGGCGTTAGAGGCTCATCTGTTTCTGGAATCTCGATGGTGTAATCTGCAATTTTACGAATCTCCGTGTCAGTTTCTCCAACGATAGCGATCACAATACCTTTCCTAGCTTTTACTTCCTGAACATTACTTACAATTTTTTCATAAGCGCTCTTGTTCGTTGCTATTACAACGACCGGCATATTCTCATCAATCAGTGCAATTGGTCCATGCTTCATCTCTGCTGCAGGATAACCCTCTGCGTGGATGTAAGAAATTTCTTTCAACTTAAGTGCGCCCTCCAAGGCAACTGGGAAATTATAACCACGGCCAAGATAAAGCGCATTGTTCGCATCTTTGATTTCTGAAGCAATATATTTTATCTGATCGTTAGACGTCTTTAATATATGCTCTATTTTCTCAGGAATAGATTCTAAGCCTTCTAATAACTGAATGTAGTAAGACTTAGGAATAGTACCCCTTCTATAACCTAGGTAAAGCGCCATCAAAGTAAGTAAAGTCACCTGACCTGTAAACGCTTTTGTTGATGCAACTCCGATCTCAGGACCAACGTGAATATAAGATCCAGCGTCTGTGATACGAGAAATAGAAGAACCTACAGAGTTGACAATACCATAAAGTAAAGCGCCTTTGTCTTTGGCTAATTCTAATGCTGCTAGGGTATCTGCGGTTTCTCCTGATTGAGAAAGTGCAATAACGACATCTTCGTTATTGATGATTGGGTTACGATAACGTAATTCAGAAGCATATTCTACCTCTACAGGTATTCTGGCTAATTCTTCAAAGAGATATTCTCCAATCAATCCTGCATGCCATGAAGTACCACAAGCGGCTATAATAAATCGCTTTGCGTTGATAATGCGATCACCACCCTGTTCTACTCCACCTAATCTAACCCATTGTTCTGCGGCACTGATTCTACCACGCATACACTCTGTGATCGTTCTGGGTTGCTCATAGATTTCTTTGAGCATGAAATGCTCATAGTTTCCTTTCTCCATTTGCTCAATCTGAAGATCAAGGTGTTGAATATAAGGCGTTTGAATTTCGTTACCTATATTTTTGATTTTTAATTCGGCACCTCTATTAACCACCGCGATTTCTTGATCATTCAAATAAACAACATTCTTTGTATACTCTGCCAAAGGGGTAGCATCGGAAGCAATGAAAAATTCCTCGTTTCCAATACCAATGACCAAGGGACTGCCCTTTCTTGCAGCAACTAGTTTGTCAGAATTGTTTTTGTCCATAACAACAATAGCGTAAGCTCCTACGACTTTTGTCAAAGCAACGCGTACTGCTTCTTCTAGACTAAGGTTGTTTTCTTTTTTTAATTTACCAATAAGGTGAGTCAGTACTTCAGTGTCCGTATCACTTTTGAAAGTATGGCCATCTTTTATTAGGGCTTCTTTCAGTACCGCATAATTTTCAATAATACCGTTATGGATAAGAACCAATTCACCGTCATTAGAAGCATGAGGGTGTGCGTTTTTATCGTTTGGCTTACCGTGCGTAGCCCATCGAGTATGACCTATACCTATGGTACCTGTATGGTCCTTATTCCTAGAAAAATTAATGAGGTCTTGAACTTTGCCTTTACATTTATAGACTTGTAATTTTCCGTTTTTAATAGCAATACCTGCACTGTCATAACCTCTGTACTCCAGTCTCTTTAAGCCATTTATTAAAATGGGATAAGCTTGTTTTTTTCCGATATAAGCAACAATTCCACACATAGGGTCGGGTTTTAGAATTTTAAATAGGTGATGTAATGTAGTATGCTTGATTACTCAGGTAACGTAGAATAGACTAAAGATAGTTTAGCCGGATATAAACTATGTTCAGGCCCATAGATAGCCATTCTGTTTATTTGTTCTTCTTTTAATAAAACTTGCAGGTATAAAGGTTCTTTTATTAAGCCATCTGCCATGTCTTGAAAGACCGCAGAAAGATTAAACGTATATTGTCTTAATGAACCGTTTTCTTCTTCTTGTCCTCCGAAGATAGATAATGCTCCCCTGTTAATAGCGAAGGCTACATCATCAGTTATTAAATACGTTCCTTCATCGTTTCTTGTTGCAAGAACCACTTGTAATGGTGTGGGTCTGTTATCATCGTCCGGACTAGCAACAGTAACTGTCAATTCCGCTTTATTAATAATGGTGTTAGCAAAGTCTTCTGCATTAGGAATTTCTACTTTAACTACTGGTCCAATTAGTCCTTGTAGATAAAGCTCTCCATCTCCGCTAACAAAAGGTTGGTCGAGTGCCGTCGTTACCTCTGAAGACGGTTCATAAGTAGCATTGGTTATTTTAGGTACTAGCGTCCCTTCTGAATTAGTAAGAATAGTATGACGCCTGTATATCGTAGTATCTCCAGTAAATGAAGGGTAATTGTAATAAAACGTAATTCCTGCTCCAAGCGTCGACTGATCGACGAGTTCATTTAGATCGAAAGCCAAGATTCCGTCGTCTTCCTGAGCAGATCTAATGTGAATACCGTTGAGAAAATCTCGTAAGGAACTGGTTTCATTCAGAACAGTATCCGTAGTTAGACTGGTAAACTCTTCTCCAAAGCTAATTTCTAAAGGAATTCTCAGATGAGCATTTCTTACAAGGGTGTCATTTTCCAAAGTACCAGAGTCATTATCTAATATTGCAGGTACGATGATCGTATTTGAACTGTCTACGTTTGGCGTAAATAGAATACTTCCAATAGGAGTTGGATCAAAGGTGTAAGACTTGTTTGAGTATATTTCTTCAACTATTTCCAACTTTTCAGTCATTCTGAATACTTCCAGATGGAAAGATTTGTCGACATCTCCATAAGCACCTAAGGGTTCATAGGGTAGATGTAATATAACAGAGTCTAGCGTACCTGTATAAAATTCATCAGGTGGTGAGAGACCAACTCTAAGCTCAGAGAAGATACTTGCAGAAGTTCTACCAAAAATAGGATCATTGTAGTTTCCACAGAAATAAGCATCATGGTTGTCTTGTGGCGTAGGATTGAACATCTCAAGACTATCATCTACAACATTAGACATAAGTAATGCAAGCGTATCCGTAGAAAACACATCAACATCTTCTTGCAATTCTGAACCAATCGTAGTCGGATCGGTACAAGAGGGTAGAAGTGCAATTAGAAAAAATGAAACGATACAGGTGATCGCGTAATAATTTTTCATGTTTTTATTTACTTATTTTGAAAGTTAAATAGCTATATCGAACGTCTCAACGATGTTTTTACACTAAGAATGGTTGCTTAGTTCTGTCAATTTATTTGACAATTATCGACAGTTAACATCATGATCTTAGTAGTCAGAGAATCTATTTGGTGAAGCTATAACGTAATAGTTGAATAGATTGCTTAGTTAACAGACAAGAAATCTATTCGACTATTTTAATAGAGATGTTTCAGGGAAAGATAAAAGAAGGTGAAACAACTGTAAGCCACTTCACCTTCTTTTTGTAAACAAATACATTTTTTTTATTCGACTTCTTGCTCCATCAAAGAGTTGTAAAACTCAAGGTAAGCAGGCATTACTTCTTCTTCGCCAATGTAATCTAGTTTTGGAATATCCGTAGCATCCGAAACCTCCTGTACTTTTGCATCCATTTTTTCTGAGCCTTGAATGGTAGCATCCGAAAACTGTATTGCTCCTTCATGTAAGGTAGGCTTATTATCTACTTGATAAGCGGCTAAGTCTTCTGGCTCCAAATTATTGATGGAAGCTTTTTCTAGAAAATCAGCTGAGAATCCAGCTCCTACGTTTTCTCCGTAGATAGAGTAGATCACTTTAGATTGCTGGAAAAGCGGTTCTGTTTTATAAGCTGTCTTAAGATAGAATGGAACCAAGCTGGTCATCCATCCATGACAGTGAATAATGTCAGGTGGCCAGCCAAATTTCTTAACCGTTTCTATAACACCTTTACAGAAAAAGATCATGCGTTCTGCATTGTCTTCGAAAGGTTTTCCTTTGTCGTCTTCAAATACTGACTTTCTCTTAAAAAAGTCATCGTTGTCCAGGAAGTAAACTTGAATTCGCGCTCCTGGAAGGGAGGCTACTTTAATGATTAACGGATAATCGTCTTCATCGACAATTATATTCATTCCGGAAAGTCTTACTACTTCGTGTAGTCTGTGTCTTCTCTCGTTTATTGTTCCATAACGGGGCATCAGTACTCTGATTTCCATCCCCTTTTCCTGAACGTATTGTGGCAATTGTCTAGCAATTGCAGCGATTTCAGAAAGTGCCGTATAAGGCTGCATTTCTTGTGTAATAAACAATACTTTCTTCTTATCCATATTCGCAACAGTATTTTAGTAATGATCTGTTTCATCTTTAATGAACAGCTATGCAAAGTTAGCAAAAATCCCAGACTTTACTGTATTATGCGTCTCCTTTGTCCGTAATGAACTGTTAAGAAAACCAGTATATTCGTAGGCTTTTGCCATATTCGCTGTTGGATTTAGCTTTTAAAGCTTTAGTCAGCAACAGTAATTAAATGATCTTTAGCTCGAGTTTATTGTTGCTCAGCGTTTTATGTATAAAATCACTATCGATGTTTTTGTTTAAAAAAGTAAATGACTTCAAGGATTTTGTTAGGAGAAAACGATTAGAAAACCCAGATTGTACTTTTGGGTTTGTGCCGACAATGGGCGCACTTCATCAAGGACATATTTCTTTGATAAAGAGATCTGTTGCTGAAAATAATTTTACGGTATGCAGTATTTTCGTGAATCCTACTCAGTTTAATGAAAAAACGGACTTGGATAATTATCCTCGGACCATTGAAAATGATATGGCTCTTTTGGAAAAAGCTGGAAACAGTATTCTCCTCTGGCCTTCTGCAACGGAAGTCTATCCGCCAAAACTAAAAACCAAATTGTCCATTTCATTTGACGGTTTGGAAAATGTAATGGAAGGTTACTTTCGGCCAGGACATTTCGACGGGATGGCGCAGGTTGTTAAACGACTTTTGGATATAGTAGAATCAGATCGTCTCTATATGGGACAAAAGGATTTCCAGCAGGTCGCTATCGTACGGAATATGATTGAGCAATTATCGATTCCCGTAGAGTTAGTTATGTGTCCAATCATTCGTGAGAAAGACGGTCTGGCAATGAGTTCGAGAAATGTTCGTTTACCTAAACGACACAGAAAAGAAGTACCTATTATTCATAAAACTTTAAAGTCTATAGCTCGTAAGATTGAAAAACAACCTATTACCAAGTTGAAAGAATGGGCGATTGAGCAATTGTCTTTATCTGATCTCAAACCTGAATATTTTGAAATTGTAGATGGGAGAACCTTGCAAGCGGTCACAAATGTTAATGAGACTGATTATGTTGTAGCTTGTGTAGCCGTATGGGTTGGTGAAGTACGCCTTATTGATAACATGATACTAAAGGAATAAGGATCTTTTGGTCTTTGTTTTGTCTTATAGTAGAATTCAGAAAATATTTTTTGATACCTAACAAATGATGTATCAAAGAAACTAAAAAATTATACTTTTGCGCTATGCTAATACAACGATTCAAGTCGAAAATACACAGAGCTACCGTCACTCAAGCAGACCTTAATTATGTGGGAAGTATCACCATAGATGAGGACCTCATGGATGCTGCAGTTCTACAGGAAGGAGAACGTGTACAGATTGTTAACAACAACAACGGGGCACGATTAGAAACCTACGTAATAAAGGGAGAACGTGGTTCTGGTGTCATTTGCCTGAACGGAGCCGCAGCTCGTAGAGTTGCCGTAGGCGACATTGTGATTATTATCAGTTATGGATTTATGACTTTAGAGGAAGCTAAAAAACATAAGCCAGCTTTAGTCTTTCCAGACGCTAATAACCACCTACCAAAGTCATCAACCAAGAAAAAGAAAAGCAAGAAGAAGAAAAAGTAGAATAAAAAAAACCGAGCTGATCAAAATCAGCTCGGTTTTTTTTTATTGCTATTAAGAACGTTCAGGATTAGTGCTCTCCAATTGCTTCTCCTGCGTTAGCCTTGCTGACAGCATCTTCCAATGCAACTTCATCTCCTGGAGAGTAGCCATTGTGTTCGTAAACGATATGTCCGTTCTTGTCTATTACATAAGTCTGAGGAGGGTTTTGAAAACCCATCGCTCTTTGTAGCTCTTGGTTAGAATCACTTAAAACGGTGAAATCCCATTGTGTACTTTCTGATTTTGCTTTACCCAAACGTTGCTTCACGTCCAAGGTGATAGCGAGTAACTCTACATCATATTCCTCCAACCAGTCAGGGTATATCTCAGCGATATTGCTCAATTCTCTTTTGCAAGGGCTGCACCAAGTAGCCCAAAAACAAAGTACAGTTACTTTTCCATCCTTAGCAAATTTCTGCATGTTTACTGTTTCTCCTTGCAGTGTTTTTACATTCACATCTGGTAGTGTTTTTTGAGCAAAGGAGTTTGTCGAAAAGCAAAGGGCAAGGACTAAAAAGAGCGTTGTCATCAATTTCATAAAAGTAATTATTTAGATATTATTTTAATAAATGGTTGTTTAATGTTCCTTAGAAATGCAAAACTAAAGGATTTTATTTTTTTTATGCTTAAAAACTAAAAACCTTAAGTATTTTTGATGGCGGTTTAAAAGCTGCACGACAATCTATTTCTTTTTGCTTGGCGAAAGAGCGAGTTATTCTACGTTTAACTTATCTTTAACGCCGCCTTTTGAAGGTCTTAACAATGTTCCCAAATTGCTTTCTTTTGACGAATTACTTTGTTTTTAGTCACGGATTATATCCAACTTCGGAAAGCTTCATAAAAATCACAAATTAACTATAGTTTTCGCTTTCAATGTTCTTGCGCCGCCAAGTTCTATTCACCATTTACACCATTTAAATTAACAAAACTCATTGTATGAGAATTTTATTTACACTTCTGTTTTCTCTGCTCATTTTCAGCAGTGCTTTACTTGCACAAGACAAAGGTCGACTCTCCGGTAGCCTTGAGGCAAATGCTAACTTCTTTATTCGCGATTCTGCAATTGGAGCAGCGGGAATTCCGCAGTATGAATCACAACTATATGGATCTGAAGCTTGGATGCAGCTTAATTATGCTTATAAAGGTTTCGATGTAGGAGTGCGATTTGACTTGTATAATAATTCTAATATTATCGACCCTAATGCTTCTCGAACAGGGCAGGGCATTGGCCGTTGGTACATCAAAAAGAAACTGGATAAACTAGGAATATCTGCCGGTTATCTTTATGATCAAATTGGCTCAGGGATCATATTCCGAGCTTTCGAGCAAAGACCCTTGGCAATTGATAATTCTTTGTACGGAGTACGACTGACTTACGAATTGACGCCAGATTGGCAATTGAAAGCTTTCACTGGTAAGCAAAGAAATCTTTTTGCATTTGTAGATACTGAGTTTACGGGTACGCCGATTTTCAAAACGTTAATAAAAGGATTTAGCGTAGATGGATTTTTGGCTGTTGGAAAAGAAGGGAGTATTTCTTTAGCTCCTGGGTTTGGGGTGGTTAATAAGACATTAGCGGAGTCTACTATGGAAGAAGTTGTTGGTGTAGTACAAGGCTACAGAAAGGAAGATCAGATAAAACCACAGTTTAATACTTATGCGTTTTCACTTTATAACTCTTTGACGGCAGGTAATTCAACCTGGTATGTAGAAGGTGCTTATAAAACTACAGAGGTAGTAGATGACCCAGCCTTCGAAAGACTTTCTATATCTAATTTGAATGTACTTGGTAAATTTACTAATGATGAAGGAACTATAGTCTACTCTTCTGTTACTTATGCTACTAAAAAAATTGGAGTAACATTAGATGCTAAACGAACAGATAATTTTAAGTTTAGAACAAATCCATTTGTCACCCTGAATAGAGGCGCAATTAATTTTCTTCCTCCTATGACACGTGATAACACTTATCGATTGACTTCGCGTTATGCTGCTGCTACTCAGGAGCTGGGTGAGCAAGCTTTTCAGTTGGATATCCGATTTGCACCTTCTAAAAAATTAAAATTCAACGTGAATTTTTCTAATATCACAGATTTAGAGAATGAACAGCTCTATAGAGAGATATTTACAGAAGCCTACTACAAATACAAAAGAAAATGGTCTCTCAAGGGAGGGGTACAATACCAGCAATACAATCAATCTGTTTACGAGGTTAAAGATGTTCCTTTGCTAACATCAATAGTTCCTTACGCAGATTTCCTCTATAAATTTAACCGTAAAAAGTCCATTCGATTAGAAGCACAGTATATGCATACAGAACAAGATTATGGTAGCTGGATATTTGCTTTGGCAGAATTTAATATCAATTCGCATTGGGCTGTAGTTGTTTCGGACATGTATAACTCATCTCCTACAAAGGCATCAGATTTTCAGAGAATTCACTACCCTAGATTCGATGTTTTCTATAACTTCAAATCCAATCGATTTGGACTCAGTTATGTCAAGCAGGTAGAAGGTGTTGTCTGTACAGGAGGTATTTGTAGACTAGAGCCTGCATTCAGTGGGGTTCGATTTAATGTAACGTCTAGTTTTTAGTAGTTAAAACACATTTGCTGAATTATCGTTATATTATTACCATCAAAAAATAAAAAAAATCATCATGAAAAAGTTATTTATTCTATTCCTCCCATGCTTATTGCTTTTCCTCTCTTGCGAGGAGCGTATGGTTGTAATACCTGAAAATTCCTCAACAGACTCTGAACGGGCTGTTCTTATCGAAGAGTTCACGGGCGGTGCTTGCTCTGCCTGTCCTCAAGGAGCTGCACTCATAAAAGATTTGCAAACTACTTACGGAAAAAATGTAGTTGCTGTGGCCATTCACTCTACAAAAGTTGGTCCTTTGGGAGAGCCAGCAAATGGTGCTAAATATAACTTCCAAACAGAGTATGGCGATCAGATTGCTGATTATATGTCTCCGATCACAGCTATACCAGCTGCCGTGGTTGATCGTAAATTGTTTCAAGGTTATGATTATGCGATTATACCTTTTACTGCTTGGTCGGGACTAGTTGTTAGTGAGTTTGATGGAGAGCCGGAAGCGGAGATTGGTATAGCAGCTACTTATGAAGGAGATACTGGCGTCCTAAACGTGTCAGGTAATATTATTGCACGGCAGAATATTGAAGGTGACATACGTATCATTTCTTATTTAACAGAAGGTAAAATAATCGATAAACAAGTAAATGGACAGGTGTTAGAAGATGAATATGAGCACAATCACGTGCTACGTACTGTTCTAAACTTGCCAGGAAAAGACGCAGACGTAAGAGGGACCAGTATTACTTCTCCTATTGCTGAAGGCGAAATACTTCCTTATGAGTTCGCACCTCTGGAGTTTCCAAAGGATGAAGATGGTAACTTACTATGGACGCCTAAAAATTGCCACGTAATTGTATTCATAGTAAGATACGACCAAGACACTGGCGAACGTGAAGTGCTTCAAGCTAACGAAGTCAGTTTTATAGAATAATCGAAAATAGATTTTCTAAAAAGCCTGTACGTCCAAACTCGGTCTTACAGGCTTTTTTTATGTCCGCGTCTCCTAAAAATCTCCTCTTTCATTCTTCCTCTCAAATAACTATCTTTGCGTCCAATTTTTCGCAACAGCTAACAGAAAAAGTACATATGAATATTTCATTGAATTGGCTTAAAGACTATCTAAGCGTAGACCTTCCACCTGAACAAATCGGAGAAATTCTAACCAGCACCGGACTGGAAGTAGAAGGCATGGAGGAAATCGAAAGTATCAAAGGTGGACTGGAAGGCGTTGTAATCGGTCATGTCAAAACTTGTGGTAAACATCCCAATGCAGATCGGTTGTCACTAACCACTGTAGATGTTGGGACAGGGGAAGATTTGCAGATCGTCTGTGGTGCACCAAATGTAGCAGCAGGGCAGAAAGTATTGGTGGCTACTATTGGAACCAAACTTTACGACAAAGAAGGAGGTAGCTTTACCATCAAGAAAGGAAAGATGCGTGGCGAAGTTTCTGAAGGGATGATTTGCGCAGAGGACGAACTCGGTTTAGGCGAAAGCCATGATGGTATTATGGTACTTCCAGAAGCTACTACAGTTGGACAAACCGCGAAGGAATACTTCAACATAGAATCAGATATCGTCTACGAAATCGGCTTAACACCAAACCGTTCTGACGCCACTAACCACATCGGAGTAGCTAAAGATTTAGCAGCAGCTCTAAAAATAAACCACGCACACAATGGCCAAGTAAAAGTACCAGAGGTTACAGAATTCGCTGTTGATAACAATACACTTACAATTCCTGTAGAAGTAGAAAACAAAGAAGCTTGTCCGCGCTATGCTGGCGTTAGCATCAGTAATGTGACAGTAGGAACTTCTCCCGACTGGTTGCAAAAAAGATTGAATGCTATTGGTGTTCGTCCGATCAATAACATCGTAGATGTAACCAATTTCGTTTTGCACGAATTCGGACAACCCTTACACGCTTTTGATTTTGATAAAATAGAGGGACGTAAGGTCATTGTTAGAAGCTTGCCAACAGGTACTGTATTCAACTCACTGGATGAGGTCGAAAGGAAATTACATGAAGAAGATCTGATGATCTGCGATGGCAACTCAAACGGCATGTGCATCGCTGGTGTCTTCGGAGGAATCAACTCAGGAGTAATAGATGCTACGAAAAACATCTTCTTAGAGTCAGCTTGTTTTGATGCAAAAACTATTCGTAAAACAAGTACTCGTCACTTATTGAGAACAGATGCTGCTACGACTTTTGAAAAGGGAGTAGATCCAAATATCACAATTAAAGCACTCAAACGCGCTGCGCTATTAATCAAAGAATTGGCTGGTGGAGAAATCGCTTCTGAGATAGTAGATATTTACCCAAACCCAGTGGAAAAGCATCAGGTAGAAGTCAGTTATAAAAATGTCAATCGACTGATCGGAACAGATATTCCTAAAGAAAAGACTCAGGCGATTCTAGCAGCTTTGGAAATTGATATTCTAAATGACGATGGTGAAAAATTCACAGTAGCCATTCCTACAAATAAAGTAGATGTTTTGCGCGAAGCAGATGTAATCGAAGAAATTCTGCGCATCTACGGTTTCGATCAGGTACCGCTTTCAGGCCATATAAAAATGGCTGTTATTCCAACTAAGCAACCTGAAGCCCATAAAGTCCGTAACACAGTAGGTACAATGCTGGCGGCCAAAGGATTTAATGAAATCATGGCGCTTTCACTCACTCAGGAAAAATATTTTGATGAGTTGTATCCAGTTGCAAAAGAAGAGTTGGTTTATGTTAACAACACCTCTAACATTCATCTGAATATCATGCGACCAACGATGTTGCTTGGTGGATTGGAATCTGTTTTACATAATCAGAACAGAAAACAAGCAGATTTGAGACTCTTTGAATTCGGACGTTCTTACAAAAAGCTGGACGAAGAAAACTTTGAGGAAACAGAACATTTATCTGTTTGGATGAGTGGGCAAAGCCTTCCAGAAAGCTGGATGAATAAAGATAAAAACGAAGTTACTTATTACAACCTTAAGAGCCTTGTTCAGCAAGTTTTAGATAGAATGGGAGCTAGTGCTTATCAACAAACTGCGATAAACGAAGGAGACTTCTCCTACGGCATGCGTTACCACAGAGGTGCTCAGGTGTTGGTTGAATTTGGAGAGGTTAAAAAATCCATACTCAAAGGAATGGGGATCAAGCGAAATGTTTTCTATGCAGATTTCAACTGGGAGTCATTGATGAAAGTGGTTAAAAAGCAGAAAATAGGTTTTGTACCACTGAGCAAGTTTCCTACGGTTCGTAGAGATTTGGCCTTGGTTATCGAAAATTCTGTTAATTTTGAGGATATTGCAGCTATTGCACGTAAGACAGGGAAAAAGTTACTGAAGGAAGTTAACCTATTCGATGTCTACAAAAATGAAGAGCAAGTGGGTAAGGGGAAGAAATCATACGCAGTCAGCTTCCTCTTCGAAGATCCATCGAAAACCTTAAAAGATAAAGAGGTGGATAAAATCATGCAGCAATTAATTCGTTCTTATGAGGAAAAAGTAGGAGCGATTATCAGAAAATAATTTACCGATGCAAGACATACTAAATACCAAAGTAGAACAGGTAGAAAACAAAGTGAAGCAGTTAGCTGCCAAACTCAGAACCTTGCAAGCACAGCACGACAAGTTAACGTCGGAACATAAAACGCTCAAATCAGAGCTCCGACAGAAAAACACGAAACTAATAGCATTAGAAAAACAGACAAAAACATTACCTTTAGCGCAGAAGAAGAGCAGAGTAACGGAATTGCGAGATAAAAAACGGAAAAAAGAGATCGCTCAATACATCAAAGAAATTGATAAATGTATTGAATGGCTGCAAAACAGCTAGATAGTTATGGACGAAAAGGAATTAAAAAACATAACGGTACTTATTGCCGGACGTCCTTATCCACTGAGAGTTGAAGAGGCGGATGAAGCATCGATCATAAAGATCGTCAAAGAAGTGAATGATAAAATCACCAACTTTCAAATGAGCTACAATAAAAAGGATAAGCAGGATTGCCTCTCAATGGCACTGCTGACCTATGCGGTCGATTTGCATAAATGGAGAACTGGTAAGCAACAATTGGATAATCAGGAAACAAATACTGAAGATCCTAACCTTAAAATTGTTGCCGATAAAATGGATAATCTAAACCAGCTTCTCGACAACCTCCTAAAATAGTTTCGCAACTATATTCCCTTCTTTCTTCTCTTCCAGATTTTAAATTGAAAAATATTAACTCACATAGAGTTGATTTACCGAAAGGTGTCAAACCGATTTGTAAGGATTCAATTCATTAAAATGAAAATTCCTTTACTCAAATCAACTCGTATATAAACCGCTTATCATTATGGAAATAGGAATAGGATTGATAGCCGGACTGGTCGTAGGAGCCGTTATAGGATTCCTCGTAGTTCAGGCAATGATCAAAAAATCGAATCAGTCAAAGACAGAAGAACTCAACCGGAAGTCTGACTTACTGATTCAGGAAGCTCACCTTACCGCAAAGCGAATTACAGAAGAGGCACACGTAAAAGCTGATCGTGTCACCTCAAAAGCAGAGCAAAAGAACGAGAACATCAAGCGCAAAAAAATTCAAGAGGCTAAAGATCGTTTCAATAAGATGCGTTCTGAATTCGACAAGGAAAAAGCACAACACAAACTAGACCTCAAAGATCGTGAGGTAGATGTTGTAAAAAGAGAGGAGAGCTTAAAGCAAAAGACAAACAAGTACAAGAAGGTTGAAGCTGATTTTGAACAAAGAGAATCAGAGATCAAATCCATCAGAAGTAATCTTGAAACACAGCTCAAAGTTGTTGCGAAGAAAAAAGACGAATTGGAGAAGGCCAGTGAAGATCATATTCGTGCACTAGAAAGTGTAGCTCGATTGAGCGAACAGGAAGCTAAGGAGCAAATCTTGGAAGCAGTAAAGGGTAAAGCAGAAAATGATGCAATGGCATTGATTAAGGATACCATCCAAGACGCTAAAGTTACTGCTAACAAAGAAGCGAAGAAAATCGTCATTCAGACTATTCAAAGAATGTGCGCTGAATACACTATCGAAAATACGGTCTCTGTTTTCAACTTGGATTCAGATGACCTCAAAGGACAAATCATCGGGCGAGAAGGTCGTAACATTCGTGCCCTCGAAGCTGCTACTGGTGCAGAGATCGTAGTAGACGATACGCCAGAAGCAATTGTGATTTCTAGTTTTGATCCGATCCGTAGAGAGGTTTGCCGATTGTCATTAAAACGTTTGGTCGCAGATGGTAGAATCCACCCGGCTCGTATTGAGGAGATCGTAGCAAAGACAAGAAAAGAATTGGATGAGCAGATTGTAGAAATTGGTCAGCGAACTGTTATCGAACTGGACATCCACAACCTGAGTGCGTACATGATTAAGATGGTTGGACGTATGCGTTTCCGTTCTTCTTACGGACAGAACCTGCTGAAGCACTCTATTGAAACAGCTCACCTTTCTGCAATTATGGCTGCTGAATTAGGCTTATCGCCAAAGCAAGCTAAGATGGCAAAACGAGCGGGGCTACTACATGATATTGGGAAAGTAGCAGAAGAAGAGTCTGAGCTATCTCACGCATTGATGGGGATGAAACTTTGTGAAAAGCACAAGGAACATCCAATCGTTGCCAATGCAGTGGGAGCCCACCACGATGAAGTGGAAATGACTAACATCATCTCGCCAATCGTACAGGCCTGTGATGCAATTTCAGGAGCAAGACCAGGAGCACGTAGAGAAATTCTAGAATCTTACCTCAAGCGAATTGGAGAACTGGAAGAGTTGGCAATGGCGCACGAAGGTGTTCAGAAAGCTTATGCAATGCAAGCTGGTAGAGAATTGCGTGTTATCGTAGAATCTGACAAAGTGAGTGATAAAGTAGCCGACGAATTGTCTTTCTCCATCTCTCAAAAAATACAAGATGAGATGCAGTATCCTGGACAAATCAAAGTCACAGTGATCAGAGAGAAACGAGCGGTTTCTTTCGCCCGTTAAAACATATAAAAGCAACTTTTATGAAGCGGCTGTTCCTTAATTGGGGCAGCCGCTTTTGCATTGCAGATAGGCAGAAAAAGTCACAAATAGTCATATGTAAATTTTCATAATCAAACGGCATAACTTTTGACTTTACAGAAATAAATAAATTATAAAAAAAGATCAGATGTTATCCCCTTAAAACGCTGAAATAACTAAAAACAGGTTGCTTACTAGGCTTTGACTAAAAAAGATACCAACCTGAGAATTGGTACAACTCCCGGACTATGAGACTGCTGAAAGTATTAAATGTGTTCATTTTCGGATTATCCTTTTGTAGGGTAATCCTTCCTTGTTTTAATAAGAGGCTCTTGAAATCCGCTTGTTTAGGGCTTTTTGGGTTGTTAGTTTCAGTAAGTTCATTAACGGCGCAGAGCTTCCGCGATTCAACAATTTATGAGATTGGAGAGGATCTATTGCGATTGATAGAATCCAATATGGAAGATCGTCAATCTGCAAGCTATGGAAATGATACTACTTCGTTGAATGAATTATACAATCTCACTGATCCTCGATATCAGCTAGCGGGGAAGGCCATGATTAATGCCTACCGTGCGCAGCAAACCCGAAGAGATCTGGGAATAGATTTTAAAATGCATTATTTCCTGAACTCAGATTCTTTTACAGATGACGATCAAAATGATGGAGATAGCGATTTGCTGGACAATAGAGCAAGAGCTGGGTTACAATGGGAATTATTGAAAGGTGGTCTTTTTGGAAATGTAATTAAAGCCAGAAGATTAGAAAACACTCAAAATCTGGAAGCACTCAAATATGAAATGGAAATCAATGATGAGCGACTCTTTCTTCGCTACAATATCATGATTTATACTTTTAATGAATCTAAAATAAAACTCCTCAAAGAAAGCCAGCAACAAATACAACGAGAAATAGAACTGCTTTACAAAGTGTACTTTCTAAAAGGAATTCTTTATGAAGAAATTCTAAAGGCAAAGAGTAAAATGGATCAGATAAAGGTTCAGTTAGAAAACTTTGAATCTTATAATCAGTGGATCCAGAAGTCATTAGATATTCCTGAATTAAAAGGAAAGTTTAAAAACGAAGACCTTCCGGTATTTGAAGTAAACCTAGATCATGTTATGAATGATAACAGAGGTCAAGAACTTGCAGATTCTCTTCAGCGACTTGAAGAAAGGGTACAGCAATATACGAACAGGCCTATAGACGATGTATCTTTTAAGCTTCACCTGAATCAATACTTTGGAGGTAATGATGGTTTATCACTCACTGAGCAAAGCTTCAGTTCTATGGGGGCTTCGCTTAGTATCCCTATTGAGATATTCTTTGATAACAAGCCTAGG
>JBGCDT010000237.1:0-3354 GCA_045105695.1 Saprospiraceae bacterium
ACGGTAATTTAAAAAAAAACGTACCACACGTGCCGAGGACCTCTTTAAGGTACGTACGTAGCTTTTGTGCTTACAAAAAGAATTCTAAATTATCTCCTAAATCATTAATATATCTAGGACGAAGAGACGCAATGGGACGCATTAGGTCTATATGACTTCTATCCAAACGGCTAAGTTAGTATAACGACTTAACGACTAGCTCTAAGTCTAAGGATTGGTGAGTCTAAGGATTGGTGGTCACCATGATCTGTAGGGTTTCAATCAACTGCAATGGGAATGAAATGGATTTTATGAATGATTCTTTTATTTAAACTCAAGAACTGCTATTTAGGATGCATCTACAACCTTTAGTCCATCCAGTAAGGAATATTTTCTTCTTCTCTTCATTCACCAGCTTACTGTCACTATTCTGGTTCTTAGCGAGGAAACTCAAAAGTCGAGCTTTAGCTTCATCAGCTGACTCAGTTCGATCTCCAGCAGATTGATCGTTGGAAGTACTCAAGCAATTACCTTCATAGCACAATAGAATTGGTTTAAGAACTCTCTTGCAGAAGTCAGAGTCCGCTCTTTGGTTCCGTGCTTGTCTCATCGGTTTGCCTTTTGGCAAATGATACCATTCAAACATAATGTCATAGTTGTCCCGAAGGTATTTCAACTTGGCGATAACTTCAGAAGCAGAATCGTTTGTTCTAGCTGAAGCCTTAATTTCTCCCCGGATTTTAAAAGCATCTTCTTCTGATATCCCTTCGTTGCCATTGCTATGAACATTTTGATTTTGTTCCACCTGAGCCTTTTGAATGCTTGCAGTCGCTGGCAGCAAGTCACGTTTGTCCATTTGAGATAGAGCATAGTTGCGATTGCGTCCTACGAATGCTGGCTTATCTTTCAGGATACGTGGTGCTGATTTGTCACTATTGAATGGATTGATCCGTTCTCTCTTTCCTGCAACAAGATCCCCTTTTCTTACCATACTGCGAAATTTGCTTTTCATTGTCTGGTTGAATTCTATACTCGTACTGTACTCCACGTCATGCATCCACTCTTTTAAAGCTAGCCATTCTTTCTTTGCAGCTTCAGTGTTCTGTCCCATGTTTTGCACGCCGACCATGTGTCTGTAGTAGTCGATCGGGCCTTCCATCTTTGGGAATTGATCACTAACGTAGTCAAATATACTTTTTGAGCCTGGATTGCTTTCGGCTGGTACAAACCCGAAACATTCACCGACGTTTCTTCGAGCTTGTCCTCGTTCCTTCACCTTTCCTGGTCGAAAAGTGTCAATGAAGTCGGTAAATGTGTCATCTTCTTCTCGCAGATTATGAATGAAGTTTCGAGTGTCAGACATATAGTACGTTTCAAGAGTCACAATCGTCATTCGAATGGTGTCCCCAAGATCTTTAAGAGAAGTCTCTCCCCACGTGTATTCTCTGGTTTGGGGATTTAGCGACATTTGGCCCATTAGCAAACTGTTGAAAATGCAAGTTTTTCTACCCGTATGAGTCCCTAGTTTGCGTTCGGTTACTCCAGAACCACCCTTATAATTGGGAATAACCGCTTTCCAGATTTCTTGCAATTTCCCATTTACCCATCCTTTGCTTGCCACCATGTTAATACTCGACTCGTCTGCTTTTGCATCGATGTTGTTATCAAGAGTAGTCTTCACGATTGGTCCGGGGGTAAATTTTCCGGCTACCATTGCTTGGAGTATAGCAGAACACGGAAAGCAGTAAGAGTTCTCTGAGAATTCAACAGCGTAGCTCCTCATAAGAGCCGCCCAGCAAAGAAAACTTTCGATAGCACAAACGAATTTGCTGTTTCGGTTGCGGAAAACTTGTTGAAGATGGCCTCTCCGGGTAGAACCTTCTGCATTTTCACATTTTCCAAAAACTTTAATACCAATTGATTTCAGTTCCGAAGACATAGGCTCTAACACGGTTAGAGCTGCAAGAAGAGAACCCCAGGTCATGTCCACAATTCTGAAGCCAGAAGCGCATTCGACTCGAAATATCACACCCACCATGATCCATGTTAGATCTGTCATTGACTTGCCCAAAATGGCTTGATAGGTTGAGAGTTGTTCGTTTGGCGTAAGGTAGTCACGTGCTTGCGATACAAACATCGGGGATAGCTGTTTCTTCACCTTAGCTAAAAAATCTTTATAAACGGGACTGTCCATTGGGTTCCCAGTACACCAGGTGTTTCGATCCTCGGTTTCACCGTCTGACTTCACTGATGGGTATTGAAACTCATAGTCTAATCCAGCCAACACGTAAATACTATTCAAAGCGCTTTCAAATCCATCAATGGATTTGTCAGAGCCAGTCTGTCCCCAACCTCCCTCCAATACAATACGATTCCCATTTCTGTCAAGCACATACTTCTTTTCAAACTTCAAAAAAGCATCTCCTTCTTCTTCCGCTCGCGTCTTAAGGTAATCCAGTTTATAAGTGACAAATTGAATACACGTTTCTACTGTGATAGATGGACACTCGACGGGAACGTTGCGGAGTAAGATGAATTTTTCACTAGTCCTGCCTGTCATCGTTAAAAACTTCCATAATTGTGTAAGCTTTCCGTTGTAGGCAATTTTAGTTGAGCGGCCTGATTTGCTGCTCAAATTGAACGCTATTCTTCCTCTAATTGGCTTCTCCTGTAAGGTAATCTTAAGCTCTTTTGCAAGTTCCTGCATTTCTTCATCAGGATGAAAGAAGTGTTTCTCTTCATCGTTTTTAGCAGTAGTACCACCAACTTTTTGTTTCTTTCTTTGGGGAGAAGGCATCTTTAAGTAAACAAAGTAAGCGAGAGTAAAGAATTAATAATAACTAAAATATTTGCTTTAATGGATGAATTGAAATAGTTCTTACTACAACTTAATCAAAAATTTAACTTTTCACTTTGAACCCCTTCCTAAAATTGTAACGGTTTGAAATGGGTATAGACCTAGCAGATTCCAACCTACCTTAAATCGCGTTCAAGTCATTCAATTTTGAGAGAAAAAGGTTAAATTTTAAGGTACTTTTGTTGGAACGCAAACGACGCATTGCGTCGTTTGAGGGACGCAATGCGTCGTTTTGCCCTATATTCTTAAAAAAATATCTATAAGAGCAAAATATTGTACTAGTGTGCACCACGTGGCTTTGGTGAACCTTCATTAGATCAGGAGATGAGATAAACCCGATGTTAGGGCAATACCCTAAAGAGTTGTAGACCTAATTGCTACATTGCCCCCAAGGTGAACCAAAGTGAAGATCCAAAAAACGTGTCAGTTTGTGTAGCCTCGTATGCGATAGTATTCTATTTGAACACAGCTGATAGGAGGGGAGGCCAGTCGAGAAGAGTCGAATAATGGCCTGCAAT
>JBGCDT010000238.1:0-4139 GCA_045105695.1 Saprospiraceae bacterium
ATGAAAAATGCTAAAAAACCAGTAGCAACAGTTAAATCTATAACTCCTCCAGCTCCTGTAGCAAAAGCAAAGCAACCAGAGAAGCCAGCAGCTGCGTCAGCTAAGAAGTTCGTTATGAAAAATGACCCAACTGGTGCTCCCAGAACTAAAATAGAAGTCTTGGACAAAACATTTGATTTTGGAGTTATCAAGCAGGGAGAGAAGGCTTCTACTGTTTACAGAGTGAAAAACGTAGGAGACAATCCTCTTATCATTTCTAAAGCTAAAGGTTCTTGTGGATGCACTGTTCCACAATGGCCAAAAGAAGCAATTGCACCTGGTGAGATTGCTGAAATCAAAGTTGTTTTCAATTCTAGAGGAAAAAAAGGAAAGCAAAACAAGAGAATTACATTGACTGCTAATACGGATCCTGTACAGACTTACATGACCATTACTGGAACAGTACAGATGCCTTCTGCCCCTCTACCAGTTCAGAAGAAGCAGTAATTTTAATAAAGAACACGCGTATAGTATTTCTAAAATATTAGGAGCCTGTAACGAATTATCGTTGCAGGCTCCTTTTGTTAAAACCTAGGTCGTTCCGTCCATCAGCCCGTTGTGTTATCACCCATTACTAAATCAAATCACCATTTGATTCTAAACTTACAAGTGGTGATAACTCAACGGATACAGAAGATTACTACGGAGTAGACTAATATAAAACCATATGAATTACAAAAACCTACTACTAGTCACATTGCTATTGGCAATAAGCCATTGTTGCCTGTTTAGCCAAATTGTAAATATTGAAAAGAAAAGAGGGAGTGTAGCGGATTCCGTTTTTTGGAATGGAGACATACGTTTGGGAGCTGCCCTCATACAAAACAGTAAGCGAATCATCAACGTTCACTCTGTATTGCGGATAGACCATGTTCGCTATCGTCATTCTTTCATGTCACTTAGTAACTACCGATTGGGAAGAGTAGATAAGGAAGATTTTTTGAATAGTGGATTTCAACATTTTAGATATAACTACAGAATGTCCAAACGATGGACTTGGGAGGCATTCACACAGCTGCAATACGACGAACAGATTGCCCTGGAGATGAGGTGGTTACTTGGTAGCGGACCTAGAGTTGCATTAATACTTCAAGAGAAAAATCAGGCTTACCTAGGTGCGTTATATATGTATGAATATAACGAAGAAAAAACTTTAGATGATGATATTCGAATTATACGTGATCATCGTTTGAGCACCTATTTGAATTTACATTTTCAACCACTCGAACAATTGTCAATAAACAGTACTACCTATTATCAGCCCGTAATAAATGATTTGGTAGATCTTCGGCTTTCAACAGAAACTAGTTTGGAAATGAAAATTACAGAGCGATTAGTTTATAACACGGTGTTTACATTGGTCTATGATACCGATCCTCCGCCTAATATTACGAAGACGATTTATAGTTTTAGAAATGGACTTCGCTTGACCTTTTAGTAATGATTATAGGTAGGTGACTCCGTAAAGAGATAATCGCTATGCTTATAGACCTTGGATGTCGAACTCCAACAGCTAATGCTAAAAGACTAGAGAATATCACAACTATTATTTTTTTTTAACGTTTAATATGTGGACTTTTAAACAAAAAGTAGTTGGATTATACATTGCCGCTATTTTTTTTAACTTTGTGCATCACCAATAATTAATATTACTATTTATGGCAACTGATGAATTATTTGAAGTAGCAATTAACTGGGCTAAGAAGAGAGGTTTTAAAAAAATTAAAGCGAATACAGAGGAGTACGAAACGCCATCATCTTTCTCTAGATCAGCAGGGGAGGCAGTCATTCCAGATCTAACAGGTTACCACGCCTCTGGTAAAAGTTATGTAGAGATTGCGCAAAAGACAGATCAAGTCCAGGATCTGGTTTCTAAGTGGAAATTACTTGCTACAATGGCTCAGGTTAAAGGAGGTAAGCTCTATTTATTAGCCCCAAGAGGTCACAAAGCATTTACTGAGAATCTTGTAAAAGATTATAATCTGGAGGCTCGTATCGTAAGCATTTAGATATTTTCTGAAAATTGTTGAAGGCTTTTTAGCCTTCTTTAAAGACGCTAAGCTGTAACAAGCTTAGCGTCTTTTCTATTGATTGGTAATGAGTGAGTTACAGATTAGTAATGGTAATGAGTGATTGCTTTTGATGAATCCTTATTGATTTTAGTTTTTAATCAGATGAAATTTTCTCACTAATATAATTTTGTATTCATAATAATCTGAGCTCATGAATTCAGAGGCTCAATTCATGAACCAATGATCTACCCAATATTTAATTCATGACAATAAGAATTGGTAATCTTTTAGATAATCCTAATAGTGTTGTCAAGAATATTTTAAGCCATCAAAGAATCAAATTAAAGTTTCTTGTCTCTGTATTTTAAAGATTTGTCGATTGAATGCTATCAACAGGGGCTTATGCGCTACATTCATTCTCATTTAATAAATCCATCAAATTCTCAATTCATGAATTTCAGAGTTTCCTTATTGATCCTTATGTTATCGTTCATAGGTTCCTTTTCAATGAACGCCTCCAACCTGAAGTTGACTAACAATGCTTTTACAGAAGTTAGCATTGCTAAGAAAACAGAGACTAAAGAAACTCGCTTATTCCAAAACGGACAAAGAAATGAGTATCCTTCCAATAGAGTTAGTTTTTCTACGCGAACAGGTTTTGTTCTTGTGCGGAAGGAAGAAATTATATCTATTGGCGTCAATAAGCTTTATGGAGGAGTACAGTTACATTATTGGAAAAACAACGAATCGGTCAAAGAGAATTGCAATGGATCTTTGTCTAAAATTATCGAAAACCTGGGGGATGAGTTTCCATTTGTCAAGGTGAGTCGCTCTGCTATTGTGAATCTGAATGAGGTGAGACAGTATTCTAGGAAAAGGCGAGATGCGTATTTGACTATGAGCGATGGAGCGAATGTGAAAGTTTCGCGGAAGATGGCTGTCGTTTTATCTGATTGGTTTCGTTCGATGGACGTAGGAAGTTGCAGGCTGAGATAGAGCTATTGGCGGAGCTGCTTGTGTTGTCGTGAATAATGGTCTAGGTGCTTTAGTATTAGATTTGTAAGAGTATTGTTAGGTAAGACCTTGCCCTTGTGTCTGGTGTTTGCCAAGGAATTATTTCACTCTATTGATTTGATAAGTGGATTCGAATTATTTCATAATCTTTTTATCTTCGGCAGTAAATCAATCCGTTATGAAAAACTCAAACTTCCACCTCTTCATTCTTCTGGTACTACTCAACATCAGCTGCAACAAAGAGGACGACCATACACATCCGGATGACTTTATTTGTAGAACCTGTGAAGCCTGTGTGGAATGTGAGCCTGCCTTAGAATATGAGGATCATTATGTGAATTTCTATACAAAGCATAAAGAATATTTATTGCAACATGCAGAATATGAAATGATCACGGAGCAAGCATTGCTTAAGCCTGCACATAAGGAAGGTGCATTATTTGACATTGCTACAGAGCAGCGGCTATTCAAAGAAGAATCAAACAGAGTCAAATTATTTGAATCTAAGGTTATTCATTTGGTCGCTAATACAGAGACAGATAGCATAGCAGAAGTTGAATGTTATCGTTTTTTTTCAGAGGATGAGATCATTGATGAAGTGATTCCTGCGGAGTATAAAACAAGGTATTTTTATACTTTGGTACAAGACGGCACCGGTCCTGATATTCCGGCGACCTATGAAACACTTGTGTTTCGAATCGTGAGTTCTCCTGCGCAGCTTTTACTTAATGAAGGTGATCAAGACCCTGTTAGAATAAGATTTAGAATTCCTAAAAATATAAATATCCAGAATTATCTTCAAAACCAATTTGATTTGCATGGGATTGAAAACTGTGTGGAAGGGAATGCTTACTTTCTAGAATGATATAATTTTAAGTGTTTCTTCTCATTGTTGCTTAATTTGAAGGATAAGTCAGGCACGTATTAGATTTTATTTTTTGTAAATACATTTACTCTTAGAGCCTGTTTAAATTTTGTTGGCAGAAGCGAAATCACACAGGAATTGGTTCTGAGAAAATAATTTTTTTCTTTCATAGCCTTAGCTATGGGAGGCATAAAATTATGCACTCAGGT
>JBGCDT010000239.1:0-8710 GCA_045105695.1 Saprospiraceae bacterium
GAAGAAAAGAGTTTCTTCATTCGTACAAATACGTTGAACTATAGCTTGGTCGCTGTACTACTCATTCTAATTGGCTTTTACACCAATCCCAATGCACTGAGTTTTCACCGCTTTTATAGAAATCAGTTGACGGACGCTTTCCTAAACTATTCTGGAAACTATAAAAATGCAAGACTGAAAGATCTCTGGGACGTTACAAAGAAAAACCATTTTCTAGCACCTTATCCACTGATCAATACTTGCCTGAATCTCCAATCGACCAGTGATCCAAAGTTCAAAGGTGCAAAAGCCAATGACTATTTTTTACTTTCTCCGCTTTTCTGTGGCTCTAAATTATCAAAGTATGTTTCCACTAAAGAAACACCTGATTATAAAGACATCACATTGCCTGCGGCTACAACGATCAGTGCCGCTGCGGTCAACCCAGGCATGGGGATGTACTCCAATAAGCTACTTAGTATTTTTATGACGGTCTTCAACGCAAGACTGGGCTTTTGGATTCTGAATCCGGCAAAGATCAATCAGTTTGGTTTCGTTTGGTGGCCGCTCTATTTTTTCTACGAACTATTTTCTAAAATCGGAACGGACAACAGAATGTTGAACATTTCAGATGGAGGACATATTGAAAATTTGGCTGCTTACGAATTGTTACGAAGAAAGTGTAGACTCATTTTAGCCGTTGATGCAGGTGCTGATCCACTCTATGGTTTTTCTGACTTAGAAAATCTAACAATACGCGTACGTAACGAACTAGGGCTTGAAATTGCTTTCCCTTACGGAGAAAGTCCCGAAGATGTAATCCGTCCTCGTCCCTCTCATGGTTACTCGGAGAGAAGATATAGTATCGCCAAAGTCTATCAGCTCTGGGAGGAGGTAAGACCAGAAGACGAAAACGGAAATCCTATTTTAGACAAGAACGGAAAGGCCATTGAAGTACTGATTAATTACAAACCTGTCCGAGATGCATTGGCTAATCTTACAGAAGAAGAACGCCTTCAACTAAAATATGCTTTGGAAACTTTGAAGGTTTCAGATTATGTAGATGTATTGTTATCAACAGTGAAGGATCAAAAGGAAATCGATGCACTTTACGATGAGTATGGACTGGAAGATAATGTTAGAAATGTATTTCAAACTTTGTTGCAAGTTTTTACAAGTGTGAAGCTCGTATTAGAAAACAAATTGGATCACAAGTTGGAAGACCCGGAAGAAGAGCGGAGGGTCCTACGAAAGATCATTGAAGTAATTGATGAAAAAGCTAGGAAAGGTTTGGTCGTGAGTACTTTAGTTTACATCAAATCTTCTGTAGTGGCACCACACAGAAAGCTACAACTGAACGATACGAACAGCCTTGAATATCAAACCTACAAATATAAAGTTTATCATCCCGCCTTCCCACATGAGCCAACTTCCGATCAGTTTTTTGATGAAGTGCAGTGGGAATCGTATTACCGACTTGGGCAATACATCGGAGCGGATGTCCTTGGAGTAAAAAATCTTTTACAATACTTCAATGATAAAAAAGAAGCTCCTCAGTTCGGTTTTCAAGAATTGATGTGGCGCTTTGATGAAGGCATTGATATTTTTGAAACGGTGGCTCCGGTTATAGAGCCAGAAGAGCAGGCTGCCTCGCCTGTGTTGGAGAATCCTGAAATTGTGAAATCCAGAGGTGTTACAGAAGAGCCCGTCGAGGCGGGAGGAGGTTCAGATGAAGAGTGGGATGATATTCCAGTGAGCGCTCCTGAAGTAGTTTCGGCTCCAGCCCCAGCAGAAGATGAAGTCGATGATCCTGAGTTTGATCAGTTAACAAAGCCAACGACTAAGATTGTAGTAGGAGGAGAAGATGAGTATTCGATGTAGCTTTTAGTTTTTCATGGCTTCAAGAGAGCACTGGGTTTTCTTTATTCTTGACACTGGAATACTGAAACAAATTTTGCATCCTTCTATTGTGTCAGGGTCAACCCAGATCTTACCACCGTGTTGCTCGACTATCTCCCTACAGGTAGAGAGGCCGATCCCAGATCCCTCGTAATCGTCTTTTTTGTGTAGCTTGGTAAAGAGCTGGAAAACATTTTCCTGATGTTCAGGAGAGATTCCGATTCCATTGTCTGCTACATAAAAGCAGTATTCTTCTTCTTTTTCTATAGAACCAATATGAATGATTCCCTCCTTTGATTTAGTACTAAATTTTACTGCATTTGAAATCAGATTCTGAAATAATTGTCTTAGTCTGGAAGAGTGACCTGTTATTTCTACAACATCCAAATCAACAATGGTTCTTACTTTAGTATTGGTATTCCTGTTTTTTAGGTCTAGCTGAAGAATAATGGTTTCAACGAGCCTGTTTACGTCGACGGATTTCTCTGAGGCTTTGTCATGATTTTTAGCTCTTGCATATTCCATCAGTTGTTCTATTAACCTTGTCATTGAAGTCCCACTGGTTTGAATGAAATTTAGATATTCTGCCATAGGTTCATCTTCGATTTCTAATTGCCTCATTCTATTGGCCATCAAAGAAGCGAAACTACTCATTACTCTGACAGGTTGTTTCAAATCATGCGACGTAGCATATGCAAAGCGTTCCAATTCAAGATTTGATTTTTTCAGAGAGCCTTCCATCTTTTGTAATCTTTCATTCACTTGCATCAGTTCTTGCTGCTTATCTATAAGCTGTTGTTGGTTCTCTATTAGTTGAATTTGGTTTCGAATAGATTCGACTTTTTGGGTCTGTAGTTTTTTAAATGTTTTGTATAATATGATACCCGAAATAATTATTGTTATTGATATTGAGGTAAACAATCGCAACAGAGCGTTGAAGTAATAGAAGGGTTCAAAGTTAGCTTGATTAAAATATAGGCCAGGACTTACAGCCTCTATTTGATACAAATAACAAATGAAAGCAATATTCAATACTGCCAAGAAAATGGTCTGACGAATGTCTAAAATCAAAGCAGCAACGGGTAGAATAGCAAGTACGAAAAGCAGATTATCTGAGTATAAACCTCCAGTTGTCATTGTCTTAGCTACCAGGGCTAAGTATATCGAAACTAACAATAAAATTCCTGAAAAGGTGATATTCTTAAACTTGATAAAAAGCCCGTATTGAAAGATGAGGAAAACAGTTAGGGATAGGAAAGGAAAATCTACAGATAGATCAATGCCCCATATTCCTAATCTCATAACAGGTAAAATAATGATTAGCAATTTAAACATGCTATCAATTATCTGTCTCTTCAGATTGATATAATCATCAGTTGTGGATAACTTGTGAAGTTCAGCAGTTAACTTGTGTTCTTGCACTTTTTAATGTTTATTTGGGACTCTGTTTATATAGTGGGAGGAGAACCCTTTGTTTCTAAATGGTCTTAGAGGGTTTTGTTGAAAACTCAGAGGGAGTTTTTATTCCAATGCGGTGATTAGCGGTTTCTATTTTTGAGTAAAAAAACCACATTACGTGTACCTACCAAATCTATACCAAGCGATTTTTACAGCGATTAGATTCTGATTGTAATCAAAAAACCCCAGCCCCAATCTCAATCACAAAACCACTATTGCTAAAACTTCCAAAACCAACATTTTTCCAACCCATTCGAATCCCCCAGAAGTCTGTCCCCAAATGACGCAGAAAGCGTAGCGGTGTGTTGGAAACATTCAAGCGAATTTTGATACCTGCTTCAGAGACAAAGGAAAACTTGTAGTTGGTTTTCTTCGGATCAGTATCCCTGTCAAAAACTTCATAGCCTAAACCGATGTAGGTATCCACCCATTTAGAAGCTGAACTAGAATAGGTAATTTGATGCCCTAATAATTTTTCCAATCTATTTTGATCAATCACAGAACTGACATCCCCGAAATATACTTTGTTGTAAATCCATCCACCAGTTTTCGGAGCTTCTACATTTTTAAATAAAAATAAAGGGAAGGCAAAACTGATTCGATGCGCATCATCCCAACGATAAGCTAAGCTAATGGAGGTATAAGACTTTTCGTCTTTGATCCATTGCTTAACACTAGCACCTCCAGAACCTGATACTTTTTTCAAACTGGGCCAGTCATGAGGTTTTTTTGTTTTCATGAAACGGTCCAGACCCTTCACAATTTGTTCCTCTTCCTTTAGTTTTCTGTAGTCTGGATAGGGCCTTAGCTCATATTGAGAACCTTCGATGAAGGAGCCAAACTTGCGTTGAAATTTTTCATTGTTCGGGCTATCCTTTGGCAGTGGTGGAAAAACGATGGAGTGCTTATTTCTATCCTTTGCCATCCAAGCTTGAAACCCACCCGTGACCAAACGACCGGAGGTAATGATGTCTCTCACTCCCCAAGCATCGTTGATTCGTTCGGTTACATCGAAGGTCGGGGTGTAAGTTCCGTCTGCATTTTTGTCCGTACAAGAAGCGTGTTTTCCTTCTTCGATTAAAATAGACAAAGGGAAAAAAGTTTGTACATCTACATCGAAAGCATTGTAGTACCATTGATTTCCATGCGCTCGGGCAGTTACTTTTTTTGCTAAAATCGCAAAGCTATATTCTGGACAAAAGGTAGCTTCTGAAACTTGTAATTGTATTGTTATGGATTCTATGTCATGTTCATGGGCAGTGGGGCCTGTTTCATTTTTAAAGTAGTAATAGAAATCCAGGTCAATGGCTTTTACTTGCGATAAATCCAAAATTCTGAACTCAGGTTTCTCGCTCTCTGGTTGAATGACGGCCAGTTCTTTATTGATACTGTATACATTTCTCAATTTATAATACACGACTGGTTGATCACCTTGCTCTTGAAACGGGAAAGCGTTCGGCAACTGTTTGTTGCCGTCTTTGTCCTTCAGATTAATTTCATCAGGCGAAAACCAAAGCATAGGAGCGGCGTATTCTGCTAGCTGATCGAAACTGAGAATGTTGCTACTACCTTTCCAGATGATACCGGTTTCTTCTTCCAGGCATTGTGCAAATAGAAAAAGAGGCGAGAGTAGTAAGAATATTAGAATAGGAATTTTAGTCAACTGGGTTTGTGTTTTTTGAATTACTAGATACGATCTTTTCGTTATAACGGATTTTTTGAACGGGAGTTGGGGTGGTTGATTTATATGATAGGTGGTTCCTATGGAATACTACTTCATTCTGACATCAAAAGGCTATAAACAGATTACTCCTATGAAACACAAACCCTTAGTAAACAAATATCCAAATGCTCAAACTGTCTCATCGGGACAAGCTGTCCATAGAAAAAATACACGTTAACACGGGCGTTCCATAGGAACAGCCTTTCACAAACCAGTTATTCAAAATAAATTTTCAAAAAAATAATTATATCGTAAAGAATTGATAAACAAATGATTAAGCAATTATGTGGTAACAGGTATTATTGAATTAACACTACTATGTATTGCATAGTACTATATTTTTATTTAGATTTGCATTATGAGTTTAGATAATAAACTAGATGAAGCCCTTATGAAAAGCAAAACCCAAATGCGACGTGGTGTTTTGGAGATGTGCATTTTGTCCATCATAGCAGAGGAGAAAGTGTATCCATCCGACATCATTAAAAAATTGAAAGAGGTAGAGCTTATCGTAAAAGAAGGAACCTTGTATCCTTTGCTGTCCCGATTGAGAAAGGACGGTTTGTTGGATTACGAATGGGTAGAATCTACACAAGGACCGCCGCGAAAGTATTTTAAAATTACCGAACTCGGTCGTCAGTTTTTAAACGGTCTGCTGACCAACTGGCAGGCACTCATTAATTCAGTCAATCAATCCACCAAAAATATAACCACCAATGAATAAGGTATTTAACATCAACCTGGGAGGCTATCCATTCACTATCGACGAAGATGCTTATGAGCATTTGAATCAATACCTTGATGCTATCCACCGGCATTTCAAAAAATCGGAAGGCTATGAAGACATCACAACGGATATCGAAGATCGTATGGCAGAGTTGTTTCAGGACTTGCGCGATGGTCGTCCTATTGTTACTTTGAAGACGGTAAAGTCTGCGATTGATACCATGGGAACACCTGAGGAGTTTGGTGCAGAAGCTGTAGAGGCGAGTACTAGTACGGAGTACAAAAAAGAGGAGCCAAGAGCGAAGAGAGATTATGGTATCAATCCTGGTAAACGGTTGTTTAGAAATCCAGATGACCAAGTAGTACGTGGTGTCTGTTCAGGTATCGCAGCTTATTTTGGAGTGGCGGATCCGCTGTGGATTAGATTGGGTTTTGTGTTGTTGGTATTGACTGGTGGTTTTGGAATTCCGTTGTATTTGATTCTTTGGGGAGTGTTGCCGAAAGCACAAACTTCTGCCGACCGACTAGCCATGCGTGGCGAGCCGATCAACGTTTCCAACATTGCAAAAACCGTCGAAGAAGAGATGGACACCTTGTCAGAAAAACTGTCTGACCTAAGTGAGGAATTCACATCAAAAAAAAAAGCACTGGTGGAACCTTCGGCATTAGGACGGCCATTAAGAAAGGGATTTCTTTTCTAGGCGGTCTGCTCAGCTGGATCATAAACTTGATCCGCAAAATCATTAGACCTATCATTTTCCTAATAGGTTTTGGGCTGGTTATTGTCTTGTCCATCCTCTGGATTTTGTCAATAATCAGTTTCTTTTATGCCTCGCCTTTCATGGGCTATATTTTCAGTAATGGAATTTCTTCCTTCTTTATTTCTACCAATATATTCTTCCTGGTAAGTATTCCGATACTTGCACTTTTATTGTTTTTAATTAGAAAAACATTTAAGAAATCTTTGGTCGCCAGCAATGTTTACCTACGCGCAGGGCTGGGATCTTTCTGGTTAATCAATGTTGTAAGTCTATTGTTATTTGGAATTTCCGAGAGTAGAAATTTTCATATGCGAACCGCAGTAGAGCAAAGAATCAGTATGCCGAGTTTTGAAAGTGATACCATTTACATTAATAAAATTTCAAAATCAAAACACAATAGCGTCGTAAGCTTTGGTCCACTAAAATTAGCAGAGGAAGGCTTGATTAATAACCACATTCATTTCCGATTTGTAAAAAGCAAAACGGACGAATTCGAAATAGAACAAATCAACTATGCCCACGGACGAACGTCTCAAGAAGCTGAAAAAAATGCAGAGGCCATTAGTTACGATATTGAAACCAATTCAAATACCATAACGGTTGCCAATGGGTTCCCTATTCAAAAAGGTTCCAAGTTCAGAGGGCAAGAAGTAGAATTAATCTTCAAAGTGCCTGTCGGCAAAACACTAAAGTTTGGTAGAGGCGTTTCTAATCGCATCTACAGTTTTGAAAAAGATAAAAATGTAGATAACCCTTGGAGACAAGACGGGAAGTATTTCTGGACGATGGGCGACGAAGGTTTCATCGCACATGAATACGTCAAAAGCATCAACCAGCAAAAGTCTTATGACTATAGAGATTTCACCCAGTTGCAAATTGATGGTCGAATGAATATTGAAATCGAACAGGCAGAAGATTTTGATATTAAAATTAAATGCAGTGAAAGCTTTCTCAAACGAATCGAGATGGATCAGATCGGAGATATTTTGACCATTGGGTTCGATCAAGAACGCGTTGATATTCCGCCATCTGTAAAAATTAAAATGCCAAAATTGTTAACCTACGATGGCAACAAAACAGATGAAGTAAATATCTCTGGGTTTTCACAATCCTATATGCAAATCAAATCAGAAGGTCGTTACAACCTCAAAGCATTGGTGAATGTTGACAGTCTGATACTGCACCCAGAGGGCAGGTTAACTTATGACATCAGAGGAAAAGGTCGTTACCTAAAAGCTACTTTAGATGGCTATAGTGATTTGAAGGCAGATCGATTTACCGTCAATGTTGCGGAGATAGAAATGGATCATGCGAATAGCGCGACACTTTCTGTGGTGGATACGCTTTATAGAAAAGGTCGGGCGATGCATAGCAATCATTTGAAAGTGGAGGGGGAGCCGAAGTTGGTGGATTTGGAACGGTAAATTTTTAGATGTGTGGTTCCTATAACATTTTGTGTTATAGGAACCACACGACTATTAAAAATCCGGTAATTTCATTTTCAGAAGATAGTAATTGTCCGTTGTATACATCACTTGGTTCTCTAGGTCAACAGCAACTGCGCTGGAAAAATAAGCATCTCTTCTTCCTTTTTCTTTTGCAGTAGGTGTTTCATATTCAAATAAGACATGGCCCGAACTGGCTTCCACGATGTATAAGTCTCCATTAGCAACATAAATTTTTCCATCATAGATACGAAGCTCCACACAGCAGGCAGAGAGGTCTTCTTTTATCCAGACATCCTGACCGGTATTTTTATTGATGGCAACCAAATCACCATTATCCAGATTCGTGATAAATAGATTTTCATGGATCAGGAAGTTGGAGCCTTGGAAAACATGATGCAGCTTTCTTTCCCACACTAACTCTCCCGTTTCTTTTTCGTAGCAAAAAACATGAAACCGACCACAGAAGTAAACGTAATCACCTTCGATTAAAGGAGGTCTTATATTTGACTCTCCATCACCAATATTCTCATGTGCCCATTCCATTTCTTTTTTGGATAAATTGTAAGCGTAAAAATCTATTTTTCCATCGTATGGGCTTATGACTATTTGTCGCTTTTGATATACCATTATAGTGTCTCCTGATGCATTCAAAAAACTTGCAGCGTTGGGAACACCTACCTCGTAATCATCAGTTTTACGAATTTTCAAAACTTCAC
>JBGCDT010000240.1:0-2663 GCA_045105695.1 Saprospiraceae bacterium
GCTCCTTCTACTATTTTCTTTCTGGCAGCTACTATGGCCACAGCCTGTTGTCTTTTTAACATTGAACTCGCTATCTCTGGTGCATAGGCTAAGTAACCTATCCTAGCTTCTAAGACTTCTATCCCAGCCATTGCCATTCTTTCAGAGATCTCATCTTCTAAAGCATCATTCACTTCTCCTAAACCTGATCTTAAAGTAACTTCATTTTCATTTAGTTCATCAAAACTATCGTAAGCATATCTACCCGATAGTTTTCTAACCGCTGCATCAGTCTGCACTCGAACAAACTCTTCATACTTATCTACATCAAAAGCAGCACGGTAAGTATCCTGAACTCTCCAAACTAGAATTACTGATATAAGTATAGGATTACCTAGCTTGTCATTTACTTTTAATCGTTCGCTGTCGAAATTCCTAGCTCTTAATGAAATTTTCTGCTTTTTATAAAAAGGATTAGCCCAGAAAAACCCATTAGCCTTTACTGTGCCTTTGTATTCACCAAATAGTGTGAGAACTTTTGAGCCATTAGGATTAACTATAAAAAAGCCAGGTAAAACAAACAGAAATAATAAAACACCTATTAAAAACACAGGATGTTTGAATAATGTTATGCCTGTTATTACTAATGCTACTATGACAAATTCTACAATTAGCATAACATAGCCACTTTTCGATTTTATTTCTTTTTCCATTTTCATTATGATATTAAATTGATATCACAATAATAGCAATTAATTACAATTGAAAATCCTAAAGAATTGTTAATTCAACGTTAATTGAATTCAAATTGACCAATCATTTTAACTTTAAGAATAAAGCTCCTATTCAGATCGTTTGTAACTTGGAGTTTAAAATAAAGAGCTGCATGAAGTCGTTTTTCGGGTTAAGTATTCTAATGGTTTTCGCCCTAGTCTCATGCGAGCCTAAAGCTCAAGACTACTTCAACAAGCTGATAGATGAAGCTGATTTTCAAGCATTGCAACGCGAACCCTTATCTGCAAAATACGCAGAAGCACAAGCAGTTAAACTAGTGTATGACTTAGAACAGAAACAAATCTTATATATTTCTAATGCTTATGATTATCACAATAAATTTTGTCAGGAGGTTTTAGAATACCAAGAACCTTTAGGAATTTTTAATAGAGATAATTATGGAGCTGACCTATCTAAAAGAAGATTTCTGTTAGCAAACATTAATTATTTCCCTACAGATAAAAGATATGTTTTAGAACTTTCTCCTAGTGATCAAATGAGTGTAGAGCAGATCACTTTTCTGCATAGCCAAGTAGTTAAAACAACTTTCTTAACTTCCGAATTGAAATTTCTTCTGAATAGTTTAAGACTTATTCACCTGAGAACAGAACTAGACATTCCCACCATTACTTCCAAAGAAATTTATCATGACCAAAAGTTTCAGCCAGTAAGTAAATACTCGGCTGTAGGTAAACTCAGAAAAGTAAAAATTGAAAATTTAGACTCAGTAGATTTAGCTATTACAGATATAGTGCTTTTAGATGGAACACCTCTGCAGTTAGCCGCAGTAGCGGGTGTTATAACTACAGAATTACAAACTCCCTTAAGCCATCTTTCCATTTTAGGTCAGAACAGGAAAGTTCCTGTCATGGCTTTAAAAAACGCATGGGAGGACCCATTAATAAACTCATTACTTAACTCTAATGTACAACTAACGATAGAATCAGACGGGTATAGTATATCACAGGTAGACGAACTACCTAAAACCAAAAAAGCACAAAAAAGAAAAAGTCTTAAAAGTGACTTGACTGAAAAAGAATTAAAACGGCTCAGAAATTTGGACAGAAAATCTGCTAAGGCTTATGGCTACAAGGCAGAGAACTTGGGAGTTCTATATGAACTAAGTCAATCCATGAATTTTTCAGTACCCGAAGCGGGGTTTGGTATTCCATTCTACTTTTATAATGAACATCGAAAAAAAGCGGGAGTATTTACTTTAATAAACCAGTTGTATACTTCCAGTAACCCCAAGCCAATATTAGCGGAAATAAGAAAGAGAATTAAAAATACTCCTGTAGACTCATTGCTTCTGAATGAAATCGATAAAAGAGCTAAAGAAATCAGTACATACCGAAGACTCAGATTTAGAAGCAGCACTAATGCGGAAGATATGAAAGGATTTAGCGGTGCTGGTTTATACACTTCAAATACCGGAATAATCGATGATGAAAATAAAACGGTCGAGCGGGCCCTTCAAAATGTTTGGGCAAGCCTATGGAATGATGCAGCTTTCTTTGAAAGAGAATACTTTAACTTTAAGCATGAAGAAGCCATGATGGGCATCCTTGTTCATCGTTCATTTCCTGATGAAGAAGTAAATGGTGTAGCCATTACTCAGAACTTATACCGAAAAGAAAACTTAGGATTTGTAATTAATGCCCAACTTGGAGAAGTTTCAGTGGTCCAGCCAGACCCTTTGATTACTTGTGATCAGTTTATATGTTATCCCACACAAAATGCTGGGTTTTATTCTCAAAATGAAACCATTGAAATTATAACTACGTCAAGCTTAAATGAAGGAAACTTGGTAATGACCAAAGAAGAAATTTTTAACTTGGCTAATGTCTTAAACGAGATTAAAAAGTATTATTACTACAGAGATTTTACCACTAAAACGTTTAATGAATACG
>JBGCDT010000241.1:0-8928 GCA_045105695.1 Saprospiraceae bacterium
TGAGGTTGATTAGAAAAGTGCTTTTGTCTTTTCTAAAATTCCTTATCGCTAATTTGAAGTTGTGTTGGAACATGATGTTTTTTTTTGATTAGGATTTCTATTTACTACTGACAACTGAAGGCAAAATAAAATCTTTCATCATCTCATCGGCTTGTATATGCCCGTGCGGTTGTCCATAGGCGGTAGCCGTAATGACGACGACTAATTCTAATTCCTTGATGATGAAAATCTTATTCCCACCATTGCCAGTAGCGTAATAAGTGTCATAAGTTTTACCACCAACGGTATAGCCTTTATTCCAAAAAAGGTAGCCGTAATGTTCATCTGCTCTTTTCGAAATAGGAAGCAATTTTGATAAGCTGCTATCAACCCATTCTTTTGATATAATTTGATTTCCGTCTATAGTTCCATTATTGAGATAGAGTTGACCGAATTTTGCCAAACTCAGGGAAGTCATTTCTAAACCGCCTCCGGTATAAGCTACCTTTTGTGGCGTGTGAAACCATTTGTATTCTTTTATGTCAAGTGGTGTAAATAACTTTTTCTCAGCATAGGCTTCTAAACCACCAGGAACTGTCTTGTTAAGTATATCGCCTAGTATCATTGTACCGGGAGTCCAGTAATCCCAGGTATTCGTTTCTGATTCTTTACCATCCATAGGAACATTTAAAGCAAATTCCATCCAGTCTTCTGCATTGTCTTGCATTTCATCTTCGCTATTTTTGCCTGTCATATCTGAGCCAGCAAAGTGAGAACTCATGGTTAGTAAATCTTTTAGCGTGACGTCTTCTTTTGAAGGAGAGTAATTTTCATAAGATTTCAGTTTGTAGAATTCTTTCAAAGTTGCCATCTCATTTTTAAGATGACCTTCTTTAATTGCAATACCAGTAATTGCAGAGGCGAAAGATTTACCGACGGAGCGAGTATTGTGTAATGTGTTTCTATTGGCTTTCTCAAAGTATTCTTCCAGTAATAGTTTTCCGTTCTTGATAACAATCACACTAGTTAAATCTTTGAAATAGTTTTGCGCTACTTTTTTATTGAGTGCTTTTATTTTTTCTTCGTTGATTTGTTCAGGAGCAACCTCCCAACCACTGTCAGGGGCGATAGCTTGTATTGCCATTTCTGCTTCACTAACTTTTTTATTGATAAATTGAATACCAACTTCCCCTTGTGCGATGATTTCACCAACTTTAAGTTCTGTTGTTTCTATGTAAGGACGTACTTCTATTTTTAGTTGGTGAGGGCCTTCGGTTAGTGCTTTTTGACCTCCATTCTTTTTCATGAATTTTAACCACAGGAATTTCCCCCAATGGTCTTCCTCTGAGATTAATGGCAAGTAGATACTTGTCGCTTCATTCCTGAAAGAACAAGAGCCAGCTCCGGTTTGAAGATTATAAGTATACAACTTGTTATCATCGACGTAAAAAGTAAATTGATAACTTCCTTTTTTGCAAAGTTCATTAACAGATAATTCAGGAGCTAATTCGCTTAGGTAATAAGTTTGTGTTTTATCTAAAAACATTCTACCGAAGAATTCGTCTTCGTTTGATATGTTAACCAATGTTTTAATATCTGATTCTGTGTACTCGGTTGGTTTGTGGTACTTGGTATCGAATAAGATTTCACCTATATGCTTTTTGTGAAAGTCCAATTCAACGATTCCTTGGTTCAAGGTTAATATTTCTTCTGGTTTGCTTTGACATGAAAAAAGAAGAAATGTTAGACTAATAAAAGAGACTGTTTTTATGATATTCATGATGTTGTTTTCGATTGGATTTTACGTTTGATTTTTTAATACTGTAGAATTAGCGTTTTAAATTTTACGCCCAACTTCTTCATCAACTCTTACATATCCATCCTCCAGTTCAATCAATCGATCTCCATAAGTTGCATTTTTCTCAGAATGCGTTACTTGTATAATCGTCATTCCTTCTTGATGCAATTCTTTGAAAAGACTCATGATTTCTTCGCCTTGCTTGGAGTGTAAATTCCCAGTGGGTTCATCGGCCAGCAGTAGTTTTGGTTTTCCAATAATGGCTCTCGCCACTCCGACCAATTGCTGTTGCCCTCCTGATAATTGATTTGGGAAAAGGTCTTTTTTTGCGACCATATTGAAACGATCCAACAGTTCTGCGACCATGGATTTTCGTTCTTTACTTTTGATGCCTCTGTAGATTAATGGCGTTTCTATATTTTCATAAACCGTCAAATCATCAATTAAGTGGTAAGCTTGAAATACAAAACCGATATAGTGTTTGTACAACTCTGTGCGCTTTCTTTCATTGAACTTATGCACTGGCTCCTCTAGAAAGTGATACTCTCCATTGCTCGGTTTATCCAACATTCCGATAATTTGCAAAAGCGTAGACTTACCGGCGCCGGATGGGCCCATGATGGTTAGGAACTCTCCTTGGTTTACGTTGAGGTTTATGTTTTTTAGAATCCAAGTTTTTTGGAATCCTTGACGGTAGTATTTTTCTATGTTGTTGAGTTGGAGCATTTTTTTTGGTTTTTATTTACCACGAAGGACACGAAGTTTCACAAAGTTTTTTTTGAAGCGTGATAAGAGTTTAAGCTATTTTTCCCTTAGCCGATTTACGAACTCTTGCGCTGCTTCATGGCCAGCTGCCGATGAGCCACACGACCGAAGGCCTTTTAATTTTTATTTAAATTTTCATTTTAATTAATCAAAGGTACTGCCGTACAATATTCTCCGTCACCACTTGTCCATCCAATAGTCTAATAATTCGATTCCCAAATTCTGCACAATACTGAGAGTGTGTTACCATGACTATCGTAGTGCCCTTTGAATTCAGATCCGCTAGAACTTTCATGACGTCGTCTCCATTGCTGCTATCCAAGTTTCCTGTAGGTTCATCAGCGAGGATCAACTTTGGGTTGTTGACAATGGCGCGAGCTACAGCTACTCGTTGTTGCTGACCTCCAGAGAGCTGTTGTGGAAAATGATTCTTTCGATGCATCATATTCATTTCTTCCAACAAGGCCTCCGTCCGTTTTTTTCTTTCGCCGGAAGGTACTTTGGTATACATCATTGGGAGTTCGACGTTTTCGTAAACGGTTAGTTCGTCGATCAAATTGAAACTCTGAAATACGAATCCCAGATTGTGTTTTCTAACGTCCGAACGCTTGCGCTCAGAAAGTCCTCCGACTTCTTGATCCATGAAATAATAGTTGCCTTCTGTTGGACTATCTATCATTCCGAGGATATTCAGTAGCGTTGATTTTCCACAACCGGAAGGGCCCATGATGGAAACGAATTCGCCTTCGTTTATTTGAAGATCCAGTTCGTTGAGGGCTGTCGTTTGGACTTCATCTGTTCGATAAATCTTTTTTAATTTTTCTGTACGTATCATTTTTTTGGTTTTGTAAACAGCTTGTTAGAAATTCATTTATAATACAGCAACTACTTCAATTTTCAACCTTAGTCTTTTGAGGTCTTTTGGATTTTCTATTCCGATGAAGTAAGTGTCTTCATTTGCTTTTTCAACATAAGAAGTTTTAGAATTTACGGTTATCGTTTTATCTATATATTCGTAGTAACCACAACCATTGAAAGACTCCACGTTCTTTTTTCCTTGTAAAAGGTAGAAATTAAAATCTTGCTTATTATTCTGCGGCATAATAAAATCGGGTACTTTTTCTGCGTCGTAATCAGCAGCTAGTTTTTCTACTTTTTGTAATAGAGTGGTTTGGGGTTCTGAATTCAGGGTTACTACATTTGAGGTTGGCGTTATGGCATAAATAAACCCCTTTGCATTTTTCGGTAACGGTACTGGTAAGTAATATTTATTGTTGCAATCTTTTCTATTGAAGATGCATCGGTCTATTTCAACAATTTGTGGAGTCTCAAATACATTTACAAATGATTGTTTTTCTAGATCAGCACTTACAAATGATTGACAAGTAAAAGCTAGTGCGAAAAGTAAAATGAGGTTTTTCATGATTTTTGTTTTTTAGACTTAAAAAAATAATTAATGATTTGAAAAGGGAAGTGCTTATTCCTTCAGCACTAATTCATCCTTTTCGCCGTAGTTTTCATAGCTGGAAGTAATGACGACTTCGCCCGGTTGTAGTCCGTCTAATACTTCGTAATAATTTGGGTTTTGTCTTCCAATTCTGATTTCTTTTTTGGTGGCTTTTGATCCGTCGGGTGTGAGTACGTAGACCCAGTTTCCGCCAGTCGATTGATAGAATCCACCACGCTTTACCAGAACGGCTTGTTGTTCAGCGCTTAGTTGTAGTTTTACGGTTACGGTTTGTCCGCGACGAATACCAGTGGGAACTTTCTCGACAAAGTGCATGTCCACTTCAAAACTTCCATTGAGTACCTGCGGGTAAATTTTAGTGATGCGCAATTGATAATCTTCATTCGCAAAAGTGAAAGAACCTTCCTGCTCTGGAAAAACTCTGGAGATGTAAAACTCATCAATTCGCACTCTGATTTTGAAATTACTCAAGTCATCAATCTGCCCAATTTGAGCGCCCTGCGGAATCAGTTCTCCAACCTCCAAAGACAAACCAGACAGCTGTCCTTTGATCGGTGCTTTCACTACAAGGTTCTCTAAATTCTTTTTCGCCATGTCTAAATTTCGCTTCATCAAATCGAGAGAGTTTTCCATCTGCTCTTTTTGAATTTCACCAGAAAGACTGTCTTTAAGAATGCTCTGCTTCAGCAATCTATTTCTTTTGATGAGGCTTTCATATTCTGATTTCAAGTCTTCAAAGTCTGCTTTTGGAATTGCATTGCTGACAAATAAAACTTTGTCTCTTTCCATTTTGCGTCTCAGCAAATCCAATCGAAATTCTGCATCAATAGCTGTTTCCTTCAAGTTCAAACTTTGTTGCTCTTGCAGCAAATTCATGTTTCGCATTTGATTGATTTGGGAGATAATGGTTCCTTCCTGATTGAGGTAAGCCATTTGTAAATCAGAGTTGCTGAGTTGCAAAATCGGAGTACCTGGTCCTACCGCAGCTCCGTCTTCGACCATCTTTTGTTCTACTCGTCCGCCCTCCACTGCTGCGATGATGACGGTCTTGATCGGCTGGACAACTCCAGTCACGGGAATGAATTCCTGAAAGATTCCTTCTTCCACAGTATGCGTCAATAAGCGGCTGGATTGCACATTCAACTTGCTCGTTCCAGCAGATTCGTAGAAGGAAAAAGCCAACCAAGTCAGCAAGGCAATCACTCCAACACCAATGGCGATTCGCTGCGGCAACTTGTTTTTTTTCTCTATGATTTGATCCATGACTTCTATTTTTAATTCGATTGACTTTTTCTAAAAGTGAGACTTATTAAGATGTCCCATGCCAATATAGTTGCTAAGGGGATGCCAATACAAATCACATCTGATTATCAGATGTTTACAAAACTTATTTTAGTGAAATTGAAAATTAGGTGTTCATTTTTGGACACAAAGCGTACGTTTATGGACAATTATTCTTAGTTTTCGATTCTATTTAAGGCCTTCTGCCGTGTAGGATTTACCACAAAGTATACGATGTTGCACAAAGTTTTTTCTGGAAAGACGTCTCCTCTGACTTTATACAACCACTATAAAAACATTACACGCCGCGTAAAAAAACTTTGTGTCTTCGTGTCTTTGTGGCAAACAAAAAAACCCTTACACTAAGAAAAACCAGCTATGAAAAAACCAGCTACCATATTAATAATCGACGACCAGCAAGACATCATCTTCTCCCTCAAGATGCTCCTCAAGCAACACTACACCCAGGTCTTCGCAGATGATAATCCTTACCACATTCCCCGCCTTCTCAATCAGTACAACCCAGACGTCGTACTACTCGACATGAATTTCAAAGTCAGTCAAACCAAAGGAGAGGAAGGCATCAAGTGGTTGCAAAAAATAAAAGAACTCAAACCTGATTTGCCGGTAATTATGATGACAGCTTTTAGTGATGTAGACACCGCCATCAGTTCCATAAAAACGGGTGCCATTGACTTCATAGAAAAACCCTGGCGTAATGAGAAGCTGCTTGCAACTGTAAATTCTGCACTTGCCGTAAGTAGTTCAACTAAGGCTTTACAAAAATCAGAAAGTCAGCAAGCGATTTTGCAGCAGGACATCAATCAGTCGTTTGGAGACATCCTGGGAGAGTCGCAGATTATGCTCGATCTGAAGAAGATGATTCAGAAAGTAGCGCCAACGGATGCGAATATTTTGTTACTTGGGGAGAACGGCGTGGGGAAGGAACTCATCGCTCGGACGATCCATAAGTTATCGAAACGCAGCAACAAAATATTCATGGGTGTTGACTTGGGAGCTATTGCAGAGTCCTTATTAGAAAGCGAATTGTTTGGTCATGTGAAAGGAGCCTTTACTGGAGCCGACTCGGATAAGACGGGCCGATTCGCCGCAGCTTCTGGAGGAACTTTATTTTTGGATGAAATTGGAAATTTGACGATTAGTGCGCAACCTAAGTTATTACAGGCTTTGGAAAACAAGCAGATATTTCCAGTCGGTTCGGCAACTGTGACTCCAGTAGATGTCCGAATTATTTCTGCGACGAATATGCCGCTTACGCAAATGATTCAGGAAAAATCTTTTCGTCAGGATTTATTATATAGAATTAATACCGTTGAAATTTCTATTCCGCCACTTCGCCATCGAGGAGAAGACATTATTATTTTAGCAAAGCATTTTTTACAATTGTATAAAAAGAAATATTTCAAAGAATCGCTTACCTTCCATAAAGATACGTTGACAAAAATGATGGAATATCCCTGGCATGGAAATGTTCGGGAGTTGCGACATAGCGTAGAGCGAGCAATTATTTTATCTGAACAAAAACAATTAATGCCTAGTGATTTTAATCTTCAGACTAACAATCAATCTTCCGATCAAAGCAATGAAAAAGAAGCGCAGTTGCAAACACTGAATTTAGAAGAGATGGAAGAAATGCTGGTTAGAAAAGCTTTGGTAAAAAATCATGGAAATGTTTCTAAGGCGGCTGCGGAGTTGGGGCTTACACGGCCTGCGCTTTATCGGCGGATGGATAAGTATGGGTTGTAAAGATTTATGATTCTTAAAACCGTTTAACTTTTTTTATGAAAAAGACTTTGATCTTGTTTGTTTTTTATTTCAGTTATTTGAATATTTCTATAGCCAGCTATGGCTGTGATTTTAATTTTCTTTCATACGCTTTAAATGCTGAAATAATTGTAGTAGGAAAAGTGATAGGTGTAGAAAAATTCTTTGATGAAATTCATCAAAGAGAAACTACCAAAATAAAAATACTACCAGCGAAAATCCTTAAAGGAAATGTAGGTCAAGATACATTGAATATGTTTTACTATAATAGCTATGATAAAAGCGAGTTAAATCAAATTCTTGAAAAGAAGACAAATCAATTGATCTATTGCTTTAAAAGCCATAGAAATAAAAATCAAACAGTATACACTAACTCATGTTTGATAAAAAGAGTAGACAAAACTACTGAAATAAGGTACGTTAAAAACATAAAAAAATTGCTGGGAATAGCTGCCATTGAAAAAGACAAAGAAAGAGTTAGTCTTTTTGTAGATTGGGCAATAGACTGTCTTAGTGATTCTATAATGGCATATAGCGGAATACAAGTTTTATCTCAAGGAGGTATTTTATATCAGTATGATGGAAAGTTAAACACATATAAAAGAATTAAGAAGTATAGATTAAAAAAAATACAAAAAGAAAGATTATTGGATTATTTAGTCTGGAAAGAGTGGTATCAGTTTTATGACATTGCCATAGTTGATTTAGTGGGCAAATCAAGTAAAAAAGTACTATTGTACCTTCTTAAGCACCAATTAATTAAAACGGATTTATATAAACCTATCTGGTGGAGAGAGTTTAATATTATGAGAAAAATTGCACAGATAAGTAAAAATAAATACTTACTAGATTTGATAGGAGAAATAGAAAGGTTAGGGATTTATTCCAAAGACAAGAGATTGAACGAACTAGCGAGAGAATTCAGAGTTAGAATGTGATTATAGAAAAAGAAAATTACTTAAATTTCAAAACCCGTGAACCTCCTAAAGTCCTTCCGCACCAAAGTCCTCCTCTACCTCCTCCTACTGATCGCCACTTCAGCAGCCATTGGTTTCGTACTACTCCATCGCAGTTACAGTTTTCTATTAATGGTTTTAATACCGCTATTTATCGGACTCGTGTACACCTTATTTAAAACAATAGATAGAACCAATACAGATCTTAGTCAATTTATCCTAAGCATTCGCTACGACGATTTCGAGCAACACTTCGCAACGGATCACCTGGGCGGTTCGCACAAAGAATTATACCAAGCGTTTAATACCATTATTGACAAATACAAAGACATCCGTTCAGAAAAAGAAATTCAAAATCAAATTTTACAAACTATTATTGGACATGTGGACACTGGAATTTTTTGTACTGATGAAAATGGAAAATGCCTGATGATGAATACCGCTTTAAAACAATTATTTCATAAATCTTATATTCCTGATTTTAAAGGTTTAAAAGCAATCGTTCCAAACTTGTACGAGGTCGTAAAAGACTTACAACCTGGAGATCGGGAAACAGTAAAAGAAGTTATCCAAAACGAAATCCTACAAATTGCCGTTCAGGTTTTTATTTTAAAATTAAAAGAAGACACCATAAAAGTCTACACCTTTTATAACATCCACAACGAACTTTCTGACCACGAAGTAAAATCCTGGCAGAAACTCATCCGCATCCTCGCCCATGAAATAATGAACTCCATCGCTCCGATAACATCCATCAGTAACTCCGTAATTGAATTGTTAGAAAAAAAGGAAACCATTGATAAAGAAGAAACAATGGAAATCAAAGAAGCTTTCCAAATCATTCAAAAGCGTGGCGAAGGATTGATGAACTTCACAGACACCTATCGCAAGCTCAC
>JBGCDT010000242.1:0-44481 GCA_045105695.1 Saprospiraceae bacterium
ATGTCTGGACAACCATCATCATTTAGGTCACTAATGACTAAGCCCAGGCCATAGCCAATTTTACTACTTATGATTCCCGCATTCTGAGTTACATCTGTAAACCTATTTCCATCATTTCTGAAAAGGCGATCTCCAGAAATGGTATCCATGACATGGCGACGGCTGGTGTCCCGATAGTTGTCCGTCGCATGATTGGAATGGCAGAGTAAGAACATGTCCAGATCATTGTCCAGGTCATAATCAAAGAAGCTGGCCTGTGTAGCCATCCCTTGAAAATCAAGCCCATAATTTTCAGATTCTTCCGTAAAAGTATTGTTATGATTGTTTATGAAAAGCATATTCTGGCCTTCCATATTTTGATAACCACTGACTTGGCAGACGTAGATGTCCAACCAACCATCGCCGTTGACATCGGCCATAGTGACGCCGCTGCTCCATTTATTATTTACCGTTACACCAGCAGGGACAGAGATGTTTTCAAATTTGAAATCGCCTTTATTGAGATACAGTTGATTGGGGCCTTCATTGGCCGTAAAGAAAATATCAGGTAGTTCATCATTGTTGATATCTCCTATGGCAACGCCTCCTCCGTTGTAGGCATAGAGGTACTGAACGATATTGACCTCAGCTCCTTCTGAAATTTTATTGTTGAAATCAATATTGGTTTCACTCTTCGGCATCAGTGTGAAAAGCGTCTGCAAAGTGTTTTCTTTTTGGCAGGAACTGAAAAGAAGAGAGAGCAAAAGCAAAATATAAGAAATAGATCTGGGGTTTAGCATTTCCAATAATAACACATTATTTAGTTTTTTAGAAAACTGTTTTAGCTCAGCTGAGATTAGTGATAAGAATATTTACATTTGTATAATAGTTATTATCATACCATATGACCATTCGTTATTTTCTGATTACTTTCTGTTTTTTGATTTTCTGCAATTGTATTTGCTTAGCGCAATCTGCACAACTACAGCATTTTACAGGCAAAGATGGATTGGCCCAAAGCCAGGTCTATTGCTTGTTGGAAGATCAACGTGGCTACATTTGGTTGGGCACACAAGGCGGAGGACTCAATCGTTTCGACGGAAAGGAATTCCAAAACTGGAGAACAAAAAACGGCCTCTCCAATAACTTCGTAGACGCACTTTTTGAAGACGACCAAGGCATCATTTGGATCGGCACCAAAAATGGCCTCAGCTCCTACAACGGTTTTGAATTTAAAAACTACTACCCTGATAAAACTAGAGATATATCTATAACAACAATATTACAAAAAGGCGAGAACGAACTTTGGGTAGGAACCACTCAAGGGTTATATACTTTCAAAGACGACATCTGGATCAGATTCACTGGCCTTCGATCCTCTGCAAAAATAAATCACCTCTTCAAAAACGACCTTGGTTTCTGGGTCAGCACTTCTCGTGGCTTGCATCGAATACAAGGAGAACAAGTCACCAACTATCGCTACAACAAAAATCTTTCTACAAAGAAAATTCAATGCGTTGCAGAAGCTTCTGACGGAACGATTTGGGTAGGGACTAATGATGACGGAGTTTACTGGATTGATAAGGAAAGTAAAATAACACAAGCTCCTGATAACGAAATAAAAGGTCAGCATATTCAAACTATTTATCAAGACAAATCTAATCGAATTTGGATCGGTAGCCAACGAGAAGGAATCACCATCTGGAATCCGACAGATAGCAGTTATCAATATCTAAACCGAGAAACGGGGCTACTCCGAAATGACGTGCGCAGTTTGTTAGAAGATCGCTGGGGGCATCTCTGGATTGGGACTCCTGGAGGATTAAGTCGCTATGCCGGTCAACAGTTCGAGCAACGGATGATTAACCCTGGATCTACGGACAACAGCGTTTATGCGATTTGCGAAGACAGTTTGAGTAATATTTGGCTTTCTGCTTCCAGCAAAGGAATTGCAAAATTAGAAAATGACGAACTGACTTATTATGGACGCGACTCTGGTTTTGTAAACCTGCGTTGCAAATCATTATTCACAGACAGAGAACAAAGACTTTGGATTGGCGCAGAATCAAAAGGCTTGGCTTTTTATGATGGAAAGGGTTTTCGTTTTCTAACAGAAGCAGAAAACTTCAAAAGCAAATTTGTAAAAGATATTATTCAAGACAGTAGCGGTCGCATTTGGGTAGCTACGGCAGATGATGGTATTTATAGAATAGCTGTTCAGGATTCTTTAGTTTTAAAAACAGTGATGGTCATTGATAGCATAGAAGGGAAAGCTACTGGTTTTAAAATGCGAACAGATACCATTTTAGAAAGTCGCTTTGTAGCCAATCGTTTTGACCAATTTCCTTTGCGGGGAGCGTATGTGTATGACTTATTATTGGATAACCAAGAACGACTTTGGTTTGCTTCCCGTGACCAAGGACTAGGTTGTATTGTCAATGATAGTCTTATTTTTCAACTCAAAAAGAGCAAAGGGTTCGCAGACAATCACGTCCGTAGTATTGTAACGGATGAAGATGGTTTCCTCTGGGCAGGTACTGCAAATGCAGGAATCTTTCGCATTGATATTGAAAATCTATTGACTGAAGTAGAACAAATTAGCGAAGTCGATGGACTAAATTCCAATAACGTGTACAGCTTGTTATTCGATAGTAAGAATCAACTATGGGCTGGAGCTGGAAAGGGCGCAGATCTCATTACTCTAAACGAAGCTAGGGAAGTACAGTCCATTCAACATTTCGATCAGTCGGATGGATTCGCAGGCATAGAGATGTCTACCAATGCGGCGCTGAAAGATAGTCGGGGACGAATTTGGTTTGGAACGGTAAACGGCCTTATGCAATACCTTCCGGAAACAGAGCAAGAGAATAGGTCTCCGCCAGTTGTCCACCTCAGTGGAATTCGCATTGGTTATCAATTATTGAAAGACAGCGAGTATAAAAGCTACGCTACAGACTGGGGAGCTGCTAAAGACGGACTGATACTACCTTACGATCAAAATCAACTGAGTTTTGAATTCAAAGCCATTCATCAATCGAAGCCAGATCAAATTCGTTATGAATATTTGCTGAAAGGTTGGGACAAAAATTGGGTAGGCCCTTACCAGCAAAATGCTCCCGCTCATTATTCCAATTTGAGCCCTGGTGATTACAAGTTTTATGTGCGTGCTTCTAATGGTGATGATTCTGAGAACAGCGCAATGACAAGTTGGTTATTTACCATAGAACCACCTTTTTGGCAAACGAATTTATTTTACCTGTTGTGCTTTTTAGGAGCAGTGCTTTTGATATTTTTGCTTGTGCAAATCTGGACGCGTCGCATTCGCCGACAGGCTGCTGCTCAAACAGAACGATTGGAAATGGAAAAATCTATGTTGGAACTAGAACAAAAAGCATTGCAGCTACAAATGAATCCACATTTTATTTTCAATGTCTTGAATTCGATCCAGAGTCTAATTTCCCAAAAGGATGAAAGAACAGCTCGTTACTTCCTGGCAAAGTTCTCCAAGCTGATGCGTTCTATTTTAGAGAATTCCAGGGAAGAAAAAATTCCATTGGAGCAAGAGATCAAAACATTAGAACATTATCTTTCTGTAGAGAAATTCAGTCGCGACGATCAGTTTGATTATGAAATTTATGTTGATCCAAAATTGGATACTGATGAAATCATGATGGCTCCTATGCTATTGCAGCCTTTTTTGGAAAACGCCATTATTCACGGCGTAGGACAAGTGAAGGAAGGAGGGAAGATCAAATTGTCGTTTTTACAAAAGTATGGAACGTTGGAGTGCATCATTGAGGACAACGGCCCGGGCATTGCGGCAGCTAAAGAGCGAAAGAGTCAACAAGAGCATACGCATAAATCTGCTGCTTTGGATGTGACCAGAGAGCGATTGGATATTCTAAATCCACTGGCAAAAGGAAAAAGTCTGGAGATTATTGATCGGGTGGCAGAGGGGAAAGGCGAAGGAACAGAAGTAATTGTAAGATTATTGTTATCACTTGTTAAGTGATTGATCAAAAATATGAATATGGAAAATGATGACATTTTGGATGTGGATTTCACATCTGATTCTGACAGAATAGAAATAGAACTGATAGAGAGTAACAAGTTTATCTTACTCTACTTTTTGAGTATGGGCCTTTATGGCCCTTGGTGGATGTACAAGGCATGGAATTTTTTCAAGACAAAAGACAACCTAGATATAGTACCAGCGGGCCGTGCCCTTTTTGCACTGTTCTTTTTGTATCAGCTCATGGAAAAAATAAAGAACTATGCAACTGCCAATGGCTACGGAAAATCCTATTCGAGCGGTTTGTTGTTTTTGGGTTTTGTTATTTTAAGCATTGCAGCAAGGTTGCCTGATCCTTATTGGCTATGTTCTCTTGCTGCATTTGTGTTCTTGCTTCCGGCACATGGAGCATTGAATTATGGGATCTCTAATTCAGAAGTCTATGCAGGAGTATTCCAAAGTGGATTCAATTCAAGGCAGCTTGTTATCGTCGTTCTAGGAGTAATATTCTGGGGATTGGTTCTTCTAGGATTTTTAATACCTGTGGAGTAGATTTTGAGCAAGTTTGGAGTATTCTTCAAAAACAAAAGAGGCTCTCACGAATGAGAACCTCTTCCTTGCTTTGTGGTGCCTCCAGGAATTGAACCAGGGACACATGGATTTTCAGTCCATTGCTCTACCAACTGAGCTAAGGCACCTTTTGAGCGCTGCAAATGTAAAAGCATTTTTCATTTTCCGCAACATTTAAACGATTTTATTTTAACTATTTTACAAGGTTTTTTCTCTTTTGTATCTTTCCCCCGATTTTAGGTTTAGAAAAGGTACTTTATTCAATAAAAACTCTAGCATGCTATCAAGAATTCTATCTGCTCCTTTCGTAATAGCAGCCCTTGGTTTCCTATATCTGACCTGGGAGCAGGATTCCAGCTGGGCTATCTATATTGTTCCCAACGTGGTTGCGATGGCCGTGATCTTCGTTTTTAGTCCTCAGATAGACTTCTGGTGGGCCAAACGGAACACCCCTGAGATGAATCCGCAGATCCGCATGCTGCTGACTAAAGAGCATCCTTTTTACCGTTCTCTTTCTGAAAAGGAGCAAAAACGCTTTCGCGACCGAGTGGTCCTCTACATGATGGCCAATGAATTCATGCCGCAGAAGATGGAGGAAGTGCCTCCTGATTTACAAGCCATCGTTGCTAGCAATATTGTGCATCTGACCTTTGGTCTGGAAGATTATCTATTGTCTGCCTTCGAACATGTCATTATTTATCCAAGACCATTTCCATCTCCGCAGTATCCTAAGAATTTTCATACTTCTGAAATTTATCCAGGAGACAAGGTTATTCTTTTTGCCATTGAGCAATTACTTCCTGGTACGATCAACCCGCAAGAGCGCTACAACATCGGCCTACATGAATACATACGGGCGTATCTCCACATCTATGGAACGGAGCGGTTTTCAAAATTAGAAGAAAGCCATTGGGAAAAATTGGAAGAGATTAGTAGCTGGGGCAAAGACCATATTTTCAAATACATCAATCGACCTGATGTAACTATTTTGCCAGTGAGTATTTGTCACTTTTTTATTTTTGGAAAACAGTTTCAAGCGATTTTACCAGAGGAGTTTGAGTTGTACAAAAAGATTTTCTGCTTCGATCCGACGAATGAAAGCAATCCAATCGTCGATAACCATTTATTGGCTACGAAATAAAAAAGCCCCGCCAGGTTTTATCTGACGAGGCTTTTCTAATTTATTTTAGAATCGATAAAAGCTAATCCTTCTTAATATCTTTCACTGCGTCTTCTACATCTTTAGTCGCTTTTTTCAAATCATCTAATTGTTTATCACGAGCAGCATCTTCCGATTTCTTTTTCGGTGCAGCCTTTTTCTTCGGCTCCTCTTTTTTTGCAGCTCCGTTTGCAACAGCAGATTCCTTGATTGGATTTTTGCTGAAGGTTAGTTTGCGTTTTTTGTTTGCACCCACGTAGATGGTATCACCAGAGCCGAATTCTCCAGAGAGTACTTCTTTGGACAACTCATTGATCAATTCTCTTTGCAAAACTCGCTTCAACGGTCTGGCTCCAAACTGTGGGTCATAGCCCAAATCCGAGATCAGGTTCTTAGCTGACTCATTCAACCTCAAAGTAATCCCCTGCTTCGCTAACATCTTGTGCGTTCCTTTTAAAAGAATGTCTAAGATTTGCTTGATCTCTCCTCTAGTCAATGGCAAGAACATAATCTGCTCATCAATACGATTCAAAAACTCAGGACGTAAATTTTCCTTCAAGGCGTCCATAACTTCTTCCTTCGTCGTTTCGATAATGTCTGCCCGATGTTCTTCTCCTACGGCGTCAAGGTCTTCAAAGTTTTCCAAAATCGTTTGTGCTCCCATGTTGGAAGTCATAATGATAATGGTGTTTTTGAAATTGGCAACGCGACCTTTGTTATCTGTGAGGTGACCGTCGTCTAATACTTGTAGTAAAATGTTGAAAGTATCTGGGTGCGCTTTTTCGATTTCATCCAGTAGAATGATCGAATAAGGCTTACGCCGAACAGCTTCTGTCAACTGACCACCTTCGTCATATCCAACATAGCCCGGAGGCGCTCCTACCAATCGACTGACCGAATGCGCTTCCATAAATTCACTCATATCAATTCGAGTAATTGCTTTCTCATCATCGAATAAAACTTCCGCAAGTGCTTTCGCCAACTCTGTTTTACCGACACCTGTTGGCCCAACAAAGATGAAAGATCCGATAGGCTTCTTTTGATCTTGCAAGCCAGCGCGGCTTCTCCTTACTGCATCGGAGACGGCACGTACGGCTTCGTCTTGTCCGATCAAACGCTTGTGAATTTCGTCTTCCAGTTTTAGCAATTTATCTTTCTCAGATTGCATCATTTTAGAAACTGGAATGCCGGTCCATCGAGCAACTATTTCTGCAATGTCATTTCCGTTTACTTTATCATTTGTAAATCGGTTTTCCTCTGGAAGTTCCATCAGCTTCTCCTCAGATACGCGTAGCATGGCTTCTTTTTCTTTCAAGTCTCCGTAACGGATTTTAGCTACTTTTTCAAAATCAGATTCGCGCTCAGCTTTGTCCGCTTGCATTTCCAGATCTTCCATTTCTTTTTTGATCTTCTGGATATTGTCTACTATTTCTTTTTCACTTTTCCATGCTGCGCGGAGGGTGTCTAGCTTTTCTTTTGCGTTTGCAATTTGTTCTTTTATGGCTTTCTCTTTCTTCTTGTCTCCTTCTCTTCTGATCGCTTCGCGCTCGATTTCTAACTGCCGTACCTTACGATCTTGCTCGTCGATTTCATCTGGAACAGAATCTAATTCTAATCTCAATCTTGCTGCCGCTTCATCAATCAGGTCGATAGCCTTATCAGGTAAATGGCGATCTGAAATATAGCGATGAGATAGTTCCGCCGCCGCTATCAAAGCCTCATCAAGTATTTCTATTTTGTGGTAAACTTCATAACGTTCCTGCAAACCACGAAGGATAGAAATCGTATCTTCTACAGAAGGCTCTTCGATTTGTACTGTCTGAAAACGACGAACCAAAGCTTTGTCTTTTTCAAAATACTTTTGGTACTCATCCAAAGTTGTTGCGCCTATCGTTCTTAGCTCTCCACGCGCTAGTGCAGGTTTCAAAATATTGGCAGCATCCATAGAGCCACTTCCTCCTCCAGCTCCAACCAAGGTGTGAATCTCATCTATGAAGAGAATGATTTCTCCATCAGATTCGGTTACCTCTTTTACAACTGCTTTGAGTCGTTCTTCAAATTCCCCTTTAAATTTTGCACCAGCTACCAAGCCAGAAAGATCTAAAGTAAATAAGGTTTTTGTTTTAAGATTTTCAGGCACATCGTTGTTGATAATCCTCCAGGCGATTCCTTCTACGATGGCTGTCTTACCAACTCCGGCTTCTCCGATCAATAGAGGATTGTTCTTTTTCTTTCTGGAAAGAATATGTAGTACCCGACGGATTTCTTCGTCTCGTCCGACAATAGGATCGAGCTTTCCGCTCTCTGCTCTTTCGTTTAGATTGATACCGTATTTTGATAAAGCGTTGTAAGTATCTTCAGAACTTTTATCTGTTACCTTGCTTCCTTTGCGGAGTTCTTTTATGGCTGCTTTTAATCCATCTTCTGTTGCGCCAAGTTCCTTCAGCATCATCCCTCCTCGGTCTGTTCCAGTCAATATTCCCAAGAGCATAGTTTCGACAGAGATGAACTCATCGCCCATTTGCTTCATGAGGCTTTTGGCTCTGCTGAGCGCTTTGTTTGCATCGTTAGTCAGATACTGTTTGTCTGCACCTGAAACTTTTGGATAAGTTTTGATCGAATCATCTAACAACTTTTGCAAACGAGGAATACTTACGTCCATCTTCTTTAGTAGAAATTGAGGAACGTGTTCATCAGTCATCAAAATACCTCGTATGAGGTGAGGCGTATCTACTGTTTGTTGGTCGTAACTCTCTGCTAGTTTTTGTGCTTTGAGAATTGACTCTTGTGCTTTTATAGTGAAATTATCGTAAGTCATATTTTTAGGTGTTATTTTTTTCGAAAATATTTAGTTGGATAGAAATACTAGATTAGTGGCTATTCGTTTGCGGAAACCGATCTACTGTTCTCTACTCTGCAATATACTTATCAAATCCATGACCATTTCATATATGGATTATTTTTTATGATTTTTTGTCAGTGTAATAAGTTTCAAAGGGTCTTTTTGTCGGAAGCTATCATAGATTGCTGACAGCATGACTGTCTGAACGCTATGGTCATTCACAGGTTTTTGAAAAAGGTAAGACGTTCATATTCTATAGTGCATAATTTATAAACCCTATCTTTGCCAGAGATGAAGAAGGAGAAAAAACATTTGACTAAAGACGAAGCACTAAGTAAGCTCCAGAGATATTGTGCCTATCAGGATCGTTGTCATCAGGAAGTGCGCAACAAGTTGATTGAACTTGGAGTGTATGGTTTGGATTTAGAAAATGTAATTACAGAGTTGATTAGTGAAAACTTCCTGAATGAAGAACGATTTGCCCGGTCTTATGCAGGTGGAAAATTCAGAGTAAAAAGATGGGGACGTGTTCGCATAAAATTAGAATTGAGAAAGCGACGCATCTCAGCTTACTGTATTAAGAAAGGACTTTCCGAAATTGGAGATCAGGATTACAGAACTACTTTGGAGTTGCTATTAGAAAAGAAAAACAACTTGCTAACCGAACGAAACACCTTCAAGAAAAATGGCCTTTTAGCAAAGTATGCCATCAACAAAGGTTTCGAATCTTTCCTTGTCTGGGAAATAATTAAAGAAAAGTGGCCGCTCTATTCTAAAAAATAATCTTTTTGAAATCTGACTTATCCCATATTTCGGTCAGAGCCTTAGCTATTTTTTTATTATATTCATGAAGTATTAATTATTCCGCTCACGCTAAATAAAAATATTATGGATAAGAAAAAATTACAATTAGAGGAATTGAAAGTGAAAAGCTTTGTAACGGTCATTGGATCTGAGGATCAAAAAACAACCAAGGGGGGATATGTCGATTATCAGATGGGTAGCCCTGGGTTTAGCAATGAATGGACAACCATCAAAACAAGAAGGAGACCTTTCGGAGGATTTTTATTCGCTCAGAAAGACGATAAGCTTATGCAACCTTAGTTGACTCTGCTCTCTTTTTGATAACTTCTGCAAAAGATTTATTTTCAATTTTACTTTCCAGCCAGGCCACAAAGTCAAAGTATTGTAACATTGCTTTTTCGGATGGTACCTCGGCAAGGCTTTCAAAATCTTCTTTGAGGATTATGAAAGCCTTTTTTACTTGCTTAGCCGTAAGCATATTGTTGGAAGATTTTATAAAACTCATCACTCTTTTCTCAAATTCAAAGATTCGATTGCGTTGTCGTAAAAAGCGATAAGCAGATCGTAAAAGGTATTCCAAGAGCATGGTGTTGCCCATCTCATAATGGATAACCAAATTTAGAATCCGTCCTAGACTTTGCAGATCCTGTCGCTCAATGCTCCTCGGAAGATTCAATGCTTTGTTTAAGCTGTCCAGTGCTTCATCGTAATTGCCTGACCCAAAATAAATATTGAAATATTGTAAATAGAAACTAAAGGTCTGAAAATTAGATTCATCAAACTTTTTACGCTCCTCAAAATGTGCCTCCATCGCAACAAGTCCTTCTTCGAACTCACCTGTGAAAGTGCATAAATTCAATTTGAAAGAATAATACTGTTTATGTATCCAGACTTCGTCATCTTCTGTTAAAGCCTTGATTTCTAAGAATTTACCTATCGTTTCTCTTACCTCATTATATCGGTAGGTCAATGCACAACTAAGGCTGACGTTGCTAATAGCTGAAATATGATCAGATACATTTTCTTTCAGCAGATGTGGAGCCGATTCGATAACGGATAAAAAGCGTTTACTGGACTGGTAGAAGTTTTCGTAATCAGAAATAGAGTAATAGTACAACCCATAAATTCTGTGGTAAAGCACTTTCGCTCGGTGCGATAAGGCCTTTTGCTCCTCTGTTAATAAAGGGTGTTTCATCAGTCGCTTCAGGTAGCTCACCTGAGAGTCGCTTCTCAAAATAGCATCCTTCCGTATGCTGATCATGAACTGATAGAATAGGTTTTTGTAAATGGATAGATTTCTTAATTGCTCCAGGCAAGTTTGTTCCTCTTCATCAATACGATTGAGTTCTTTATCCAAGAATGCTATGTCAGACTCCGTATAGGCTATTTGTTTTTCCCAGTTAAGAATTTCTAGTGTCGTAATGAAGGACTCATAGTGAGCAGCCATCTTCCGAGCTTTAGCTAGTTGCTCTCGTGCTTCTGGATAATGCGCCCGTTTGTAAAGTACACGCACATGCTGCATAAGGTTGTTTAATTTGTATTCGAAAGATGATTTTTCATCATAACCCTGCAGGCTTTTTAGAACGAGTTCGTAGAGATAAGCTTTGAGCTCAGAGTACTTTCGGCTCTCAAATTTTTCATCTTGATAGATGACTTTCTTCAGTGCTTCTTCATCAAAAGCCTTTTGCTGATCAATAGCAGAAAAGAGTTTTAGATACTTATTCTGTCGATCTCCCCACTTATTATTAGCATAAATATTAAAATACCTTTTCTCTGATCCTGAGAGGGATTTGATGAGGTTGAATAGTTTATCTGAAGGCGTCTTAGGCATAGTTTATTTTGTATTTCATGGAAAAGGTAAGGAAAAATTAGTCGTGAAGTGTATCATTTATGTAAAAGATGAAAATTTAGAAACCTGACAAATAACGGGAACATGGGTTAGTTCGCTATAGTTTAAGCTGTATGTTTGAATTGTCAACAAGCGAATGTGTGAATGAAAAGGTACTAAGCCAAAAATTACATATTCAGTATCAACCACCCGGCCCTGGCCACAAAAATTACTGCCATGAGAGTTATCAAGAAAGTACAATCTGAAGAACACGAAGCTGCCCGAATTCCCATTTCAATAGCAGAGCCTCAACAATGCTCTTACATGGCCTCTGATGATGTTCGCAAAATAGCCTTGCCTACGATGGAAGGTATCCAGTTTGAACCGGTGCAACAGATCGTGAGTTTAGAAGCGCAAGGGAATTATACCGCCCTGCATTTTACGGGTGGACGGCAATTACTGGTTTGTAAAACACTCATGGAAATTGAACAGATGTTGAATAACTCTTTCCAGTTCGTCAGAATCCATCGTTCTTTCATTGTCAACCTCAATCGCATTATGAAATATGTACGAGGTAAAGGTGGCTACGTCGTAATGGATGACGGTAGCTCAAGAACTGTTTCCAATGGAAAGCGAGAGGACTTCTTCAGAGCCATCAAAAGATACTTTGGCTAATCACCTCATAGACGGTAAATTTCTCTGCTGATTTCTACTAAAGAAAATCAAACATTTGCTAACTTTAGCACATGGCAAAAATCTATCATGAATCTCCAATCGGATGGCTCGAAATCAAGGGCTCGAAACACGGCATCTCCTCCGTAAAAAAAGTAGAACAAAAAGGCGAAAATTCTGCTGACGCTCCAAAAGTACTTTTGGACTGTGCAGATCAGCTTGTCGAATACTTTGATGGTAAAAGACAAAAATTTGACCTCGCCCTGGACTGGAGTGGGAGCACAGGCTTCAATCAATCTGTCTGGAATGAACTCATTCAAATTCCCTATGGAAAGACCACTAGCTACGGGGCTATCGCAGAAAAAATCAGCAACCCCAGAGCTGTAAGAGCAGTTGGCTTAGCTAATCGAAACAACCCTATTGCGATCATCGTACCTTGCCACAGAGTAATTGCAAAGAGCGGTGACCTGCAAGGATATTTCTATGGTTTGGATGTCAAGCGGCAATTATTGCAGTTGGAGAATCCGAAAAGTTTTGCAGAACAAGGTTCTTTATTTTAGCCCTCTATTTTGTAATCGGTAGTTGAATTGATTGGCCTCACTCAGTAAGAGTAGAGCAGCCAACTGTCAGAAAATTATCTAAACGAAAAACATGTCTTACGAACCAATAAGCACAGGATTGACCTATGAAGACAAAATCTCCTTTGCAAAGAAAATGGACGTATCCGATCCACTTAGTCATTATCGATCTCAATTTTATTTTCCACAACATAATGGTAAAGATGTACTCTACCTTTGCGGCAACTCTTTAGGTCTACAACCCAAAGGTGTAAAAGACGCATTGGATGCTGAACTCGACCACTGGAAAACACACGGTGTTGAAGGCCACTTCAAAGGAGATATGCCCTGGATGTATTATCATCGCTTTTTGCAAAAACAATCTGCGAAGTTAGTCGGCGCTCGAAAGGAGGAAGTAGTGGTAATGAATACCCTAACAACAAACTTACATCTGCTGATGGTTTCCTTCTATCGTCCTACGAAGAAGCGATTCAAGATTGTGATGGAGGCAGGTGCTTTTCCTTCAGATCAATATGCTATGGAATCACAAGCTCGCTTTCATGGTTTCGATCCTGAAGAGGCAATCATTGAGGTAGCTCCTAGAGAAGGGGAAGAGACTTTGCGTACCGCTGATATTTTGGAGACTATAAATGAGCATGGATCGTCCATCGCCTTATTGATGTTTAGTGGTGTGAATTATTACACCGGACAGTTTTTTGATATGCCAGCGATTACAGCGGCAGGGCATGAAATCGGAGCAATGGTTGGTTTTGACCTGGCGCACACAGCGGGTAATCTTCCTTTGCAACTTCATGATTGGAACGTAGATTTTGCCACCTGGTGTTCTTATAAATATTTGAACTCCGGACCAGGTGGCCCTTCTGGTGTTTTTGTTCACGAACGACATGGAGACAATCCAGAACTCCCTCGTTTTGCAGGTTGGTGGGGGCATGACGAAAGTCGTCGTTTTCTGATGGAGAAAGGTTTTGTTCCGATGAAAGGCGCAGCGGGTTGGCAGATGAGTAATGTACCCATCCTAAGTTGTGCAGCACATAAAGTGAGTCTCGATATGTTTGAAGAAGCAGGTATGGATGCTTTGCGCAAAAAAAGTTTACGGCTGAGCGGGTACATGCGTTACCTGATTGAAAAGCTGAATAGCCGAGGTGCTAATTTTAATATCATTACCCCGAAAGAAGATGAAGAGAGAGGTTGCCAACTGTCTATTCTGACAGGTCCGGAAGGAAAAGCATTATTTACACACCTTTCGGAAAATGGTGTGGTGGCAGATTGGCGGGAGCCAAATGTTATACGAGTAGCCGCGGTACCGATGTATAATTCTTTTGAGGATGTTTATCGGTTTGTGGAGTTGTTGGATGGGGCTGGGGGATGATAAACAGTTGACTTCTAGTTTGGCTTGAATAGGTTTTTAAAACCTTGTATTACTTGTGATAAAAAGATTAAGCTAATCATCATAAAAAGAAATGGAATACGATTCAGATATTTTTGATGCAGTAGAATTTGGAGATTTAAAATCTGTAAAAAGACACTGGACGAAGGAGATAAATGTCAACTTCCAAGATGAGAATGGAATAAGTTTGATAATGCTTGCTTCGCGATATAATCACAAAGATATAGTAAATCATTTGTTGACATTAAAACCAAATTTGTATTTGAAGAATAAAGAAGGTGAAACAGTTTTTCAAATAGCGGGGCAATTAAAAGACAAAGAAATATTCAAAACGATAACTGAGAGCTGTTGGAAAGAAGGTGAAAAAATATTCCTTTTCGAATATCATGCAGAACCGAAATTCGAAACAGAACTTGTTGGAGCTTATATCAATTGTTGGATAATGGATGAAGATTTCAATAATGCAAAAAGTCGAAGTCTATTTTTAATTAAAGAAGAAAATTGGGGAATAGATTCTATTGAAGATATTTCAGAAATAGAAAAAGGAACAATTGAAGAAAAAGAAGACAATTTCAAATTTTACGAACAAGTAATAATTGATAAAGAAGTTCTTGTTTTTTATACTTACGATAGTACAGAAGAAGAGTAGGTAATTCAAGGAGCTCGGGAAATATTTTATTTGTCAAGAATTTAATAAAGAACAGTAGCGAACAAGAAAAACTCATCAATGATTAACTGGGTACTTCAAAAAAACCTGACTAAGCCTGAAATACTAGAACGAATAAAATCTGTACTAAATGGGAAAGATGAAAGATGGGAAGAAGTTGAGGTGATCCCATTTTCTAGTGAAATTCCTGAACTTGAGCATAAAGACAGCTTCAAAATAATTTATGGCTCGACAACTTTTATGTTAAATGCGTATAAAAATGACGAATTAAAGAAAGGTGTTTTCTTCGAGCCAATAAAATTTAGAATGACAAATTATGTCGATAAATGGAAAGATAAAGTATTAAACTCTGACGGGCACTTGATGAAGTTTGGAGAAATAGGTAACCTAAAAAGCAACAAAGAAAAGAAATGGTTCATACGACCAAATGATGACGGAAAAGAATTTAGCGGAAAAGTTGAATCCTTCAAAGAGTTAGTAAACTGGAGTAATAAAGTTTGCCAATTGGAGTTACCCGAATTAAACAAAAATACGGAAGTGTGGATTTCTGAACCAAAAGAAATTAAAAAGGAATGGAGGTTATTTATTGTCGATAATCAAATAGTTTCGGTTTCAAGATATATGAATAACGGTGAATTAGATGAAAGCGAAAATGATGTTCCTAAAGGAATGATAGACTTTTCCAAAGAAGTAATTCACGAGTACCGACTGGAAGATATCTACGTAATGGATATTGCAGAAATAAATAGTGGATACAAATTGATTGAGTGTAATTGCTTCAATGGAACCGGATTTTACAAACACGATATTGAAAAAATCATTCAATCTGTAAATAAATTTGTAAAACGGAAAATAGAAAAATAAACCCATAACTAAGAACGTGTATACGGTCATATTATACAAAAGCACTCTATGATACATGCGGAATTATTACCATGCATATCAGTATGGAAATTTTCTAGAAAAAGCTCCAAATCAACCACAATTAAAAGCTAATACCAACCACTCAAAACGTACAAAACAAAAATGAATAAACAACTCATAGAATGCGTCCCAAACTTCAGCGAAGGACGCGACCTCTCCGTCATCAAAGAAATCACCGACGTAATAGAAGCCGTAGATGGCGTAAAGCTATTGGACGTTGATCCTGGAAAAGCAACCAACAGAACAGTCGTGACTTTTGTCGGAGAACCAGAGCCCGTGATCAAAGCGGCTTACCTCGCACTCAAAAAAGCAAGCGAAGTAATCGACATGAGCAAGCACAGTGGAGAACACCCAAGGATGGGAGCTACCGATGTTTGTCCGTTGATTCCAATTGCAAATATTACCATGGAGGAGGTTGCAAAGTATGCCCACAAACTGGCAGATCGAGCGGGACAGGATTTAGAGATCCCTATATATATGTACGAATCCGCTGCGACCAAACCGGAGTGGAGCAACCTGGCGATCATCCGCTCAGGAGAATATGAAGCACTGCCTGAAAAATTATCCAAGCCAGAATGGAAACCAGATTATGGTCCTTCAAAATTCAATGCGCAAGCAGGAGCAACAGCTATTGGCGCGCGTGATTTTTTGATTGCTTATAATGTTAATCTGAATACTACTTCCGTTCGTCGCGCAAATTCAGTTGCATTCGATGTACGTGAGCAAGGGCGTGTGAAACGAAAAGGAAATCCAATAACGGGTAAAGTGGTAAAAGACAAAAACGGAAATCCACAACGTGTATCAGGAGCTTGTAAGGCAGTGAAAGGGATCGGATGGTTCATCGAAGAATATGGCGTCGCTCAGATTTCAATGAACTTGACGAATATCAATATTTCTCCTTTACATAAGGTCTTTGAAGAGTGTTGTAAATCTGCAGATAAAAGAGGAATGCGGGTGACCGGTTCTGAATTGGTTGGATTGGTGCCCCTAAAAGTACTACTTGATGCCGGGCGCTATTTTCTAAAAAAACAGAATAGATCCATCGGTGTATCAGACGAAGAGATTATCAAAATAGCGGTAAAGACATTAGGATTGGATGAGCTTGGTGAATTTGATCCGCAGAAAAAAGTCATTGAATATCAATTGGAAGGCAAGGACTCCGCTCCGTTGTTGGCAATGAACCTAAGAAGCTTCGCTGACGAAACAGCTTCTGAATCCATGGCGCCAGGAGGAGGTTCTATCTCTGCTTATGTGGCTGCACTTGGTGTGTCACTGGCAACGATGGTGGCCAACCTCTCCTCACACAAACGTGGCTGGGATGATCGCTGGGAAGAGTTTTCCAATCATGCTGCTGAAGGACAACGACTCAAAGATGCCCTGCTCAAAATGGTAGATGAAGACACTAATTCTTTCAATGCAATTATAGCCGCGTTCCGTTTACCAAAAGGTACGAGCAGCGAAAAGGAGACAAGGAAGAAAGCCATTCAGGATGCTACTCGTTATGCCATTGAGGTTCCTTATAAGGTGATGGAACTCTCTCTTCAGATTTTTGACTTGGCTATGGCTATGGTGAAAATAGGGAATCCAAATTCAGTGACCGATGCTGGGGTAGGTGCCTTATGTGCTCGCGCTGCTATCCACGGAGCCTATATGAATGTCAAAATAAATACTGCTGACCTAGAGGATAAAAAATTTGTAACAAGAGTCTTACGTGACGGGAAAAAACTGGTGACTAAAGCCAATAAGTTAGAGAAGGAGATTACGAAGTTAGTAAATGAAAAGATCGATGGGTAGATAATTACTTCTTTGTTTAGTAGCCTAATTCTACTAAAAGGTTCGCACTGTGATTTGAAAATCATGGTGCGAACCTTTTTTTTGTGGCGACTTGATAGTTACAATTCTGATGGCTGCGTGGTTATTGCGGCCTTGGTCCTAAAGATCGCCTGATGATGAATGAAAGGTTGGATTAGGTTTCTTTAGACTTAAAGTAAATTACATCAATATGTAACTTATTTGCGAATTAAAATAAAACTTTATAAAAAAATGCTGATTTTATTGGTATTTGTGTAATCAATTGGCGTATATTTGTACCATCAAAGAAAGCATATAAGTTATACTGAAATTGAAATAACCTTAAATCAAAATGAAAACTACATTATCTAAAACATACAACTTGAGGGACTACACGACAAACACCTGAATCCTCCATACCCGACAGATTGGCTACTCACGATTATCAAAGCAACAATCGTAGAACAACAAAAAACGAAAACAGAGTCAGCTGATCTGAAGGGTGAGGAGCGTTTGTAGAAGCATTGTTATGGAAATGGTAACTGTTCAGCCGTTATTAAAGTCTTGGACTGCAATTTGGAATTGTGGTTCAAGTTAACCTAGGAAACTTGAACCGCAACCTTAAAGTTGCAGCCCAAGTTAAGCGAACTGCAAACCTTTGAATAATGATGATAAGAGTGAACTCAAATTGTATTTCTACAGAAATTTCAACAAAATGAAGAATATAAGTTCTGTCGAAAGAGACGGGATGATAGTGATTGTATTGCAAGATCAAAGGTCGGGGTGTGCTGCGCTTTCATAGCATACCCTGGCTGCGATCTATTTGCCTCCAAATCATTACTGGATATAATCACAACAAAGATTTTTTGACGAGTAGGAAATAAAGTAGCGGCACAGTATACACGTAAATATTATAAGGAGTCTTTTTCTTGCATGAGGAGACTTTCGTAAAGGGAATTGCTGTGTCGCTACTTATTCTTTAAATGTTAAATTAACTAAAATGTATTGCAAGCATATTGTTAGGTAGAATAAAAAAATTAGCTTTGCGCCCGTTTTTAGTGCTACCCGTAGATTAAGAGTTACTTAATAAATGGGCTTAGCTATGAATAACTTATTAACTTTTTAAATCAAAAACAATGTTCACAATGAAGAAGAATTTACTATTAGCTCTTTGTCTATTTGTAAGCGCAGGACTTTTTGCTCAGATCTCAATTGAAAAAGGATATGCAGGTGCAGGTCTTGGTTTTACTAAATTGACTGGAGATATTGCTGAAGGTGGCTCAGGTGGTATTACTGCCTTTGTAGATGGAGCTGTTTATTTAATGCCTAAGGTTGCAGTTGGAGTAGAAGGAAACTTCAATCTCCACGGTTACCAGGATGCTGATGACAACCTAAAATTTCGATCTGCTAACTTATACCTTGCAAAAGGAGAATACTACTTTTTGGATAAGAACTTTAGTCCATTCGTAGGTTTAGGACTAGGTTTGTCTACTATCGTTAGAGACGAAGTTGTTGGTTTTGATCAGGCGACCGGAGAGGAGTTTACAATTCTTGAAGAGAAGACGAAGTTCAACTTTGCTGCTTCCCCTCGTTTAGGTTTTGTTGCAGGTGGATTCCATATGGAGTACATTTACAACTTCGCTGGAAAAACACCAGCTACTGAATTTGATGAAGGAGGTCAGACATACAACTTCTGGACAATTTCTCTAGGTTACCGTTACATCTTTGAATTGTAATTTTCAATTCAAAACGCATAAAAAAAGCTGTTCTACAAAATCGTAGAACAGCTTTTTTTATTTAAGTAGCTTTTTAGAAGATCACCACACCTTCTCCGCTTTTCCATCTTCCACCCACTTACTCCAGATGCGATTGTACGTATGAATTTTATCTGTAGGAGTATTGTTATTATCAACAACAGGATTGTCCTGATTCACCCATTCAAAAATACTTCCGTACAAATTGTACACATTAGTATATCCTAGTTTCTGAATTTTCTCTCCAACTTTTTCACTTCGATAACCGATAGAACAGTAAACCACAATAGGTGTGTCCTTTGGAACATCTCTCAGTAGATTGCCATCATATTCTTCATAGCCCATGTACTCTGCACCTTCAATGTGGCTAACATCATACTCTTCTTTTTCTCGAATATCCAAAAGGAGAATATCATCCATTTTTTTCAATTCCTCAGGAGTGATTGGTGTTACAGTCAGGTCGAGTAGCTTACGTACTTTTTTATCAAAATCTGGATTAGTACAACTGGCATCAGTCGCTGGTTTTTGTGCGCAACCAATTGTCGCTACCAATAGAAAAGAAAAAAGTAAGCTGAATGTATTTTTCATAAATAGAATTTTTCACTTATCGTCTAATGAATCTCCGTCGGTCCATTCCCAACTTCATCTGCAATATAAACGCCATCTTCACACAGCGGAATCAACTGCTCTTGTATAAACGCTTGAGCCTCCTTTTTGATTTCATCAGGATACAGTAAATGTATGTTAGGGCCGGCATCCAGACTAAAATAGATATGCAAATTTGTTTCAGCTCTAAATGATCGAATGGCTTCAATCATAGTCAGTGTATTTGGTTGCAATAAAATATAGGAAGGTTCTGAGGCCATCATTAGAGCGTGAAGTGTCAGAGCTTCGTCTTCTGCAATTTTTCCAAAAGTAGCAACGTCACCCTCTTTTAAGGCAACCAACAATTCTTCAAAACGCTCATTAGCTTGTTTATATCTGTTGTCCGCAAAAATATTGTTTTCCATAAGCCCATGACCAGCTCTACTGGAAACCGATTTTTCTGCTTTGCTAACGATCATTATGTCATCATGAAAATTATGAAAAACAGAGTGCACCTCTTTAGCATAAGCTGTGGCATACAGATCAGAAGCCTCCTCGTCGGCATGCGTTCCTCCCCACTGTCCCATGATCGGATATACAGAACGGCAAGCGGAACCTGATCCAAGTCTCGATATAAAAGAAGCTTTTTGCAGAAATTCATTTTCATCAGACAAACTTCCTAACAATACTCTTTCAAGAGAACAAAGACACAAAGCCAAGGCACTCATCGCAGAGGCAGAAGAAGCAATTCCAGCAGAATGTGGAAAAGAATTAGAAGAATCTATTTCTAAATCCAACTGTTCTAAAAAGGGAAAAAACGGAATCATATCCCTTAAGAAGCGTTCTACCTTTTTAGCGAAAGCTGGATTTGACTCTCCCTCAAATCGGAACGCTAACTGAATGCCATCTGTCGTTGTATCACGAAGTTTGTAACGAACAATCGTATCTGTAAGAGCATTACTAAGGGTGAAGCTGATCGAAGGATTCCTGGGAAGTTGCCTACCGTGTTTGCCCCAGTATTTTATGATGGCAATATTGGAAGGACTTTTCCAGCGAACTTGTCCCGATGTTATGTTTTTGTCAGTGGCTATTCGCCCGTTTGGATTTTCAAATGTTTGCATGAAGCAAAAATAGCCTTCGCATACCAGAAAAGGAAAGATGCACCAAAAGAAGTTTTAAGGGCATCTTATCAGCAGATTAATAGTGCGAACAAAGCGAGATCATTTTGTTAAATTTGTGGAAATATTAAATCGGTTATATGTATCAATCCATCGTCAAAAACATTGAAATTAAAAAATACTTTTTGCTACTAGGGCTAGGGCTTTTGACCTTACTGAGCTTCTATAGTTGCCAAAGTGATATGTCGCAGTTTGAGGCGCGTCGTTCTGCTTTCGGACGAGTCAATCAGATGGTCGTCATTGCGGATCAGGAGCTTTGGGAAGGAGCGGTCGGAGATACCTTTCGCTATTATTTTAGTTCGGCTTACCCAATTTTACCACAGCCAGAACCCATCTTTGATCTGCACCATTGGACAGCCGGAGAGGTAACTTCAGAACCCGTTCGTCAGTTGAAACGAACTTATCTGATACTCGGTGATTTGTCAGATGAAGATTCTCCTTCTGCTAAAATGATTTTAAATGATCTTGGTGAGCAGAATAAAGAGCGAGCAAAAACAGAGAAGACTTTTAATTCTACGATGGGTAAAAACAAATGGGCGAGTGGGCAAACCTTAGTTTACCTTTTTGGAAATTCTGAAAAAGAATTAGCTGATAATATAAAGATAAAATTTCCAGCGATCTCCAGAAGAGTTATTGAAGCCGATGAGGATATTGTAGAAGGAACAGTTTACGCCAGTGGTGATGGTAAGGAACTGAGTACTCAGATCAAAGAAAACCTGGGAATTACGATACGAGTACCAGATGATTATATTTTAGCATTGGAAGATGGAAACACGATGTGGTTACGTAAGGAAACTGATTTTATAAGCGCTAATATTTTTCTACATAAATTGAAATATCAAAGCAAAGATCAGTTTACCAAAGACGGTATAAAAGCCATTCGCGATTCACTAGGTAAGAAATATGTTAGTACAGAAATCAAAGAGACTTACATGCGCACTAATGATCAGGACCTTCCAATGCTCACTCAAGTGCTTAGTCTGAATGGAAACTATTCGGTAGAAGCAAGAGGTATTTGGGACATTGTAAATGATTTTATGGGAGGACCATTTATTTCCTATTTGATTCATAACGAAGCCACAGGAGATTTACTCTTTGTTGATGGATTCGTTCATGCGCCTGGAAAGAAGAAACGAGATTACGTCCAGCAATTAGAATATATTTTTAAGTCTATTGAAATGTAAATCTATTGTTAGAATAAATTTGAAAAACGCTTTCCGCTTTAGTTGTGGAAGGCGTTTTTCTAGTTTTATAAAGCGGTCAAATTGGTGGATCATTCTTAAACACCTTAGGTGGAGAATTACTAAATCAGTCAAAGAAGTATTAAATATTTGTTAATTGTGGAATATCGAGAATACAATTCTATGTTTGAAAGCATTTATAGAATAAACAATTGCACTATTTATTCTACACGATATTAAAACCTTACAACCATGAAATACTCATTCAAAAACAGACTAGCCGCCATCGACTGGATCGCCGCTAATGCAAAGGACGAATCTGAATTTGAAGCTTTGCGCGAACAACTGAATTACAACTACATCTACTATCAAATTTTCTTCGTGGATTTGAATGAGCTAGAAGATCGAATCCTCTTGGAGAAAGATCAACACTAATATAAATTCTGCTTAAAATATATGGCCCTGTTTGTACGAAAGTATGAATGGGGCCTTTTCTATTGTTAGAGCCTTAGTCTGAGAGGAACAAAGAAACATATTGGTAAGCTAAAACAACATTCTCGTAACAATCCTTAAAAATCTGTAAGTCTATTCCAATCCTCCTTACCTATCTTTAGCCCATCTTCTGATAAAAATATCTGATTATGAAAAGGCTAATTCCATTTTTACTATTAATACTTTTTTCTATCCTGACCTTTGCTCAAACGGCTACCCAAACCATCAAAGGAACCGTCATCGACAAAGTCAGTCAACAACCACTCATTGGCGCGACCGTATCAGTGGAAGGGTTTGAACTCTTGGGAACGGCAACGGACATCAATGGTAATTTCCGTTTAGAAGATATACCTGTAGGTAGGAGGACTTTGCGCTGTCAGTACGTCGGTTATGAAACCTATGTCTCTGATAACATTATTCTGAATTCTGCTAAAGAACTGGAGCTTAACATTGCTCTTACAGAATCTGGAATTACGATGGAAGAAGTTACGGTCGTTTCTTATACGCGACCGAACGAGGCTTTGAATGAGTTATCACTGGTAAGTACGAGATCCTTTTCCGTAGAAGAAACACAGCGCTATGCCGCTAGTGCCAACGACCCCAGTCGAATGGCAATGGGTTTTCCAGGGGTACAGGCTTCAAGGGATAGCCGGAGCGATATTGTTATCAGAGGGAATTCCGGAATTGGATTGTTATGGCGATTGGAAGGGATTGATATTCCGAATCCAAATCACTTCGCTAGAAGAGGATCATCAGGTGGTGGGATTACGATTTTTTCGGTAAGTATGCTGAGCAATTCTGATTTTTCTACGGGCGCTTTTCCAGCGGAATATGGAAATGCTTTTTCTGGTGTTTTTGATATAAAATTTAGAAAAGGAAATCGAGACAAGCGCGAGCATTCTTTCAGAGCGGGCATGCTAGGTTTGGACTTTTCTACAGAAGGACCAATTAAAAAAGGACGCAGCAGTTACCTGATTAATTATCGGTATTCTACCTTGGGCTTGCTCAATCAGATGGGCATCTATCTAGTCAATCCAAGAACCGATAATGTTTTTCAAGACTTATCCTTCAACCTTTTCTTTCCTTCTAAAAACAACAAATCCATTTTTACGGTCTGGGGCATGGGTGGTCTAAGTGATGAATTTCAGCGAACAGATGGAGACGACCCTTCTGAATGGACGAAGTATACGGATTATCGAAGAAGAGATTTTCAAACGGACATGGGAGCTGTCGGCGTAACGCATACTTGGCTACGGAATGACAAGTCTTTTGTGAAAACTTCAGCCGCCGCTATGGGGCAAAAAATCCTTTTTCAAAATGATACGCTTAACAATGCTTTTACACCGGGTGTCGTAAACGATGAACGATATACAAATCTGCGGTACTCTTTGAGTTCTTATTTTAGTCAAAAACTAGGAGCGAAAACGACTTTGAAAACTGGAGCTTTTGCAAGCTTACTGCAATACGATTTGCAACACAGTCAGTTGGAGCAGGAAGGTTCGACAGAGCAATTTATAAACTACTTAAATGAAGATGCAAACACCTTGTTATTACAACCGTACGTACAATTTCGTTTTTTACTTTCGCCAAAATGGACGGTGAATGCAGGAGGACATTTTATGTTTTTGACTTTGAATAATACTTATTCACTAGAGCCAAGAATTGCAACAAAGTATCAGGTGAACAAACAAAGTTCACTCAGTCTCGCCTATGGTTTGCATGGAAGAATGTTGCCCATAGGTGCTTATTTCACGCAAGTACAACAAAACGGAATTACAACTCAACCAAACAAAGATCTGAAAATGATTAAGTCTCATCACTTAGTGTTGGCTTATGAATTCCTATTCAAAAACAAGATGCGATTAAATGCAGAAACCTATTATCAATACCTTTTCGATGTACCAGTAGGTGCTGCTCCAAATAGCACTTTATCCATTCTGAATCGAATAGATGGCTACGGAACTGAAACGCTGATCAATGAAGGCACTGGTAAGAATATCGGATTAGACCTAACTCTGGAAAAGTTTTTTAACAAAGGTACTTTCTTTCTTTTAGGCGCTTCCGTTTTTAATTCTACTTATACAGATGCTAGTGGAGAAGAACACAGTACGCGCTACAACAGTAATTTTTCAGGAACACTGATGGGAGGGAAAGAATGGACTTTCAAAAATGGTTCAGTATTACAAACTAGTTTGAAACTACTCAGCAATGGTGGTTCACGCATCACTCCATTGCAGGAAGATGCTCCTGTCAATCGCTATGTCCGTGAAGCTCCTTTTGATGAAAGCCGTCCCTTTGAAAAAAAGGTAAGTCCATTCTTTCGTCCTGACTTGAGAGTCTCTTATCGAGTGAATAAACCCAAGGTTGCCTGGATGTTAGCACTAGATGTACAAAACGTAATCAACCGAGTGAATGAGGATGGGTTGGACCGAACGTATGATCCGGTGACAAATACCTGGGAGGAAAGGAATCAATCTGGATTGACTCCAATATTAAGTTTTCAGATTGACTTTTAGATTTTAAGAGGCGCGCGGATGACACAGACTGAGCGGATTGAAAAGATATTCTAAGCAATATAAAAATCCGAGAAAGTCTAAAAATCTGTGTCATCCGCATTCCTCTTGAACCGTTTATCAAAGCGTTCGCCCAAGTTCCGATACCGCCGCTACATTAAAAAAGCCAACTGCTTTATCCCTAGGCGCAGGCTCACCTTCACCAACGTAAATAATATTAGACGGAATATTTGAAGGTGGTTCTGCAAAGAGTGTAGCATCGCCTAAAGTCATTTGGGTACGAGCACCTACGAGGAAGAAATAAGATTCGTTTGTGAGTGAATGTATTTCTACTCTGATAGAATCGCCAATTGCCCAAGGCGGAAGATCGTTGTCATCTTCTGCTCCATCTACGGAGTCAGCTTGGCGATTTATTCCTGCACGAATAGGAGTAATGAAAGCAATACCATCAGCATTCCCACCAGGAGTGAAAGAAGCATCATATGCAATATTCATTTCGCTAGGCTTATTTAGAAATTGTCCATTCTTAAAAGTCTTAATCCAATAAGCATCTCCTTCTCCTACAAAATCTCTAGCGTATACTTCAGCATAAATTCCGGCAGGACTTCCCAGCTCTTCTTCTCTGTCCTCTGTAACAATACTGTCTATGGGCATAATTCTATTCATTCTAGAAAAGGACGTGTACACAATGTTATCTGCGGTTTCGATTCCTAGTGTATAACTTTCACCGACCTGCCCGAAAGTGCTTCCGTCGGTAGATTCCCAGATATAACTCCCGTCATTATCATCGTCTTTGAATTCGTAAACCGTACCTGATTCACTAACTACAGCAACGGTTGCACCCGTTTCCGCAGGAGAGGCACTGCTGTCAAAATATGGAGAAGTTCTTACTAGACGAATCGTCTGTGGACCTTCCTGATTGGTGATCCAAGCATCAACTACGAGTTGATTATCCCCTGCTTCTAAATCTACTTCCACGACATCTTCACAAGAACTAATGATATTTAATATAGCCAAAAGGCTAAAGCAGTATATTATATTTTTAAGTTGCATTACAATGTTTTTTAAAGGTTCTTTAGTTAAATTCTCAAATAACTTCGTGGATTAAAATTCAAAGTTATAAGCTACTGATGGAATGAAGTTTCCGATAACAGAAAACTGAATAGCTTCTGTACTTATCGGTTCGCCAGCTCCTGTTCGGGCATCTGGCTGTCGGAAGAAAATCGTGAATGGATTTCTTCTATTGTAAACATTGTAGATAGAAAATACCCAGTTGCCATTCCAACGCTTTCCTGCTTTTTCTTTTCCATTCAATGTAGCTGAGATATCCATTCTATGATAAGCAGGAATACGAACATTGTTTCTACTACCAGAAGCAATGTTTGGAATAACGTAGCCTTGTTGCTCTATACGGTCTGTTGGAAAAGTTGCAGGTGTTCCTGTAGTAAACAGGAAGTTGGCGGAGAAAGTCCAGCGCTTGTTGAGTTCATAAAAAGCAGTTGTACTGAAGTTGTGTGTTTGATCAAAACGAGAGGCGAACCATTCGTTGTTGTTCACGCCATCGACTTTACGTTCAGTCCTTGCAAGGGTGTAACTAAACCAACCGGTAAATTTTCCTTTAGTCTTTTCTACTTGCAATTCCATTCCATAAGCACGTCCACGACCTGCTAACAGTTCTCCTTCTAACAATGGATTTACAAAAAGGTCAGCGCCATTTACAAAATCTAAAAGGTTGTCAAAGTCCTTGTAATAAACTTCTACAGAAGAAGTATAGTTATTGTCTTTCCAATTTTTAAAATAACCCAAAGCGTACTGATCTACCTGCTGTGGTTTTAGGTTGTTGGTACTTGGCGTCCAAACATCCAGTGGAGTAGAAGCCGTAGAATTTGAAACTAAGTGAATGTACTGGTGCATTCTATTGTAGCTCGCTTTTAAGGAGCTGGTTTTATCCACTTGAAATTTAATAGACGCACGTGGTTCCAGATTTATATAATCCTGAATGCTCTCCCATTGGTCAAATCTTTCTCGCTGATCTACTAATTCTCTTTTTCTAAGTCCTGGTTCTGTATCCTCAAACTGGTAAGCTGTTCCTTCCCCCATGTAGTTGAAATAAGAAAGGCGTAAGCCATATTGTAAAGAAATACGAGAGTTTATCTTCTGCTCATTCTCTGCAAATAGTCCTCCTTCCAAAGCCCACTTTTCTTCTACACTAAAATCTCTAGTTTCTCCATCACTAACTCCGATGGCATTACCCGGAGAAAAATCATAAAGGATCGCTTGCCCTCCAAAGGTGATTAAATTGTCAGGATTCAAAAACCAAGAGAGGTCAGATTTTGCGCTGTAATTTACAATACCAGCGTCCCAGTCAAAACTGTCTTGATCGTCAGATCCAAAGTTGATTTGATAATCATAGTTGCTATAGTAAGCTGTGAAATTTGCGAAAAGCTTATCGCTAAATAAATGATTCCAACGAAGTGTAGCTGTAGAATTTCCCCAACTAAAACCAGCATCGTCTCCAAAGCCAAAGTTGTCTCGTCCTAGATAACCAGACAGGAATATTCTATCCTTATCAGAGATTTTATAATTGGTTTTAAAAGTCAAATCATAAAAATTCAATGCGGTATCTTCTAGCCCTCCATCCAAAAATGGTTTCGCTAAAACGTCAATATAAGATCGGCGACCGGCAACAATGAAAGACATTTTATCCTTTATGATTGGTGCCTCAATTGCTAGTCGACTAAAGATAAATCCAACACCACCGGACACTGCCAGTTTCTTAGAATTACCCTCTTTCATTCGCACATCAAGTATTGACGACAAACGCCCTCCATAGCGTGAAGGAATTCCACCTTTATATAGTTTTACATCCTTTACTGCATCTGGATTAAAAACAGAAAAGAATCCAAAAAGGTGGGAAGAATTATAAACAGGTGCTTCATCTAGTAGAACCAAGTTTTGATCAACACCTCCTCCGCGTACATTAAAACCAGTAGCGCCCTCACCAACCGTACTGACACCAGGAAGCAACTGGATACTTCTAATGACATCAGCTTCCCCAAGAAGCGCTGGCATTTTAGTAATGGTTTTAATTTTCAATTCATTGGTGCTCATCTCTGTCGTTGTAATGTTTTCATCTTCTGCTTCAGAAGTAACGACAACCTCCGTAAACATGATTCCCTCTTCGGCTAATTCTACGTTCATTGTCTTTTTTTCCGTAAGAGAAATTAGTTCTTTTTTAGTCTCATATCCGAGGTAAGAGAATTCGACATTGTAGTCTCCGGCAGGTAGTGAAACAGAGTAAAAACCGTATTCGTTAGTCATTGCGCCATTGCTTGTTTCACGAACGAAGACATTGGCGCCGATCAGCGTTTCTCCACTACCGGCATCTTTGATGTAACCGCTGAGGGTAACTTTTTCCTGTGCATTTCCCGAGAAGGGAATCAAAAAGAGCAGTAGCAAAAAGAACTTGCTAAACGCGGGAACGGGGTATTTTTTATTCATTTTGATTGGGTTGTAAATTGAATTGATTATAAAACGATATTAAGTTGCCAAACAGCAATACTAAGGTATTGTTGAAGTGGTCAGGCTAATTTTTAAGTTAAAGTGATTTTCAAAAAAGTAACGGTTGAGCATATTAGAATACTCGCCGCGAAGGTCTGCATTAGTATGTAATTAATATCATTGCTTCCACAAATAGATAGATTTGTTCGACGAAGAGTTTTGTAGAGAACTTCTACTCAAAACTCCCCACCAACCAATCAATTTCTGACTTCGTAATCAGCAAGTTATAAATTGCATTTACTCTGTTATTTGCAGCCGCTAAAAACTGATTCTGAACAGTACGGAAATCTAAGGAAGTAATCTGCCCTGCTTTAAAACGCTCCTCTGAAATTTCAATATTCCGACGAGCGTTCTGAATTTGTATTTCTGTTAAATCCAACAACCGGAGCTGGTGGTTATAATTTTCTAACAAAATATCCACTTGATTATTTAGCTGCGCCTTTGCCTGGAGCAAAGAAGTCCGAGACAGTTCTTCTTGTAATTTAGCCGCTTGAATATTTTCTTTTCGCAAGCCACCATCGTATACATTCCAGGAAGCAACAAGGTTTAGGCTACCATTAAATCGATTACTAAAAATAACTTCAGAGGGATCACCAGAAGGTAACTCTCCAAACAACTTGAAAGCTCCTTCGGATGCACCAATTGATCCGTTGACACTAACTGTTGGTTTTCGATTGGCTTCTGCTAATTGCGTATTCAGCTGATCAAGCGCGGAAAGAACGCGCAATGTTTTTAGCGTGTAATTTTCTTCCTCTAACTGTTGCTTAATTTTTTCTTCATCCAGTTCCTCTCTGGTGAGATCCAGATTTTCTTCAAAAATGTAAGCTGGTGCATTTTGTAAGTCTAATGTTAGATAAAGATTTCGCTTAGCTATTTCTATGCTGTTTTGTTGGTTGATATAGTTGATGGAATCCGTAGTCAGTGCATCTTCAAATTGTATGATGTTAAAAGAATTAGACTGTCCGAATTCTTTCCGAATATTTTCATAAGCCAATCGTTCTTTAGAAGTTGAAAATACCTCAGCTAGGAATTCAAGTCGTTCCTTTTGAAAAAGAACATCTGCATAAGATTGCGTTATTTCTCGCATGAGATTATTCACCTCTTGTGAGCGCAGTACCTTTTGTTGATTGATGGCCAGGTTTAGTTGATCTTTCGCAATAGCGATTCTACCTCCAGAATAGACTACCCAATTAGCATCCAACGAAACGCCCAACTGCCCAAAATAATAAGGGTCCCTTAAGAAAGCCGCAGGATTCTGATCGTAAACAAAAGAATTGGTCAAACTACCATTCAAATCTACGGTAGGTCCACGACCCGCTCTAGCCCAGCTATTGTTATTCTCCGCTATAGCGATACTCTGCTCAGCGATCTTTATCCCAAAGTTATTTTCCAAACCAACAGAGATGGCTTTTTTCAAGGTCATCAGTTCTTGCGCCTGAGCGAAATCGCAGTAACCTAACAATAGTATTACAAGTGGGAGAATAGTGTTTTTCATTTTTTAAAACTTTTAACTGTTGACTTTATAACTATTAACTTCGCTTAGTCCGTAGATTTATAATATTCAGTCTTTGGACATTAAAAAGCTATTTCTGCAACCATCATCGCCACTTTTACTAATATCCCAATTCCTGCTAATGCTAATACTGCAAAGAAAAAAGTAAGTACCCAAGGATGATTACGCTCCGGGTAAGAAGGCTCCACCATGGCACGAGTTATTTCCAAATTACCTGTCCAAAGTTTGGTAGACAACAATCGAATATCACTTGCGATAACCAACAGTGCTGGAATTAATGCTAATAAAATAAAAGTAGAAACCATCAATCCAAAAGCAATAGAAATTGCCATCGGAATAAGAAACTGCGCCTGCACAGAATCTTCTAATAAAAGTGGTAAAAGTCCTGCGACGGTTGTAACTGTCGTCAAAAGAATCGGACGGAATCTCGAAAGGCCTGTGTCATACAACGCTTCTCTAAAAGGTAATCCTTCTTTAATTTTTCCATTGAAGGTAGCAATGAAAACCAGTCCATCGTTTACCAAAATTCCAATGAGTGCAATCATCCCAAGAACAGAAAGAAAACTCACGGGAAGTCCCATCAACCAATGTCCCAGACCCACTCCAATAAATCCAAAAGGAAATAAAGCAACGACAATTAGCGACTGACTTACAGAACTAAAAGTCAAAATAATTACGAAAATCATACAAGTCAAAATCAGCGGAGCTACTCGTCCAATGGAGTCTTGTCCCTTTTTATTTTCTTTGGCTTGGCCTTCAAAACTTACACTTACTGATGGGTACCTTTCTAAGACTTTAGGAAGTATCTCCGTATTAATATCGTTGTTGACATCGGAGACAGAAACCTGTTCGTTGGCAACATCTGCGGTGACGCGAATTTCTCTTTGACCGTTAAGGTGATTGATATTAATGACGCCACGCTCTGTACTAAAGCTGACCAGTTCTCCAAGAGGAATGGCCTGTCCATTTGGCGTTCGGTAACGCATGTTTGCTAAATCGGAAATAGAACTTCGATCTTCTTCGCCGTAACGAATCCAGACTTTGACTTCGTCGGAGCCACGTTGCAATCTTTGTATTTCTGCTCCGAAGAAACCTTGGCGGATGTACTGCATGATTTGTCCCAAAGTCAATCCTAAGTTGTATGCCTTTGGCTTCAAATCAATTTCTATTTCTTTCAGACCTTCTACATTATTGTCTTGAATATCACGTAGGTCATCTATTTTTGAAAGCTCTGACTTTAGCTCATTGATGGCTTCGTTTATTTCTCTTTTGTCTGCACCAACTAAGGAAATAGAAACAGGATCTCCGAAGATTCCACCAAGTCCAAAAATTAGTTTTTCGGCCTCATCTTGCGACCCTAGTTTTTTACGAATAGCGTTGGTGATCATTCTGTTCTTTACTTCTGGGCGTTCTTCCCCAGAGAGTAGGTAGAAGGTCAGGCTACCTTTATAGGAAGCAGGTCCAACAGACTTTACGATTTTTTCAATAACGTTTTTCTCTCCGTTGAAATATTCTTCTTTTAGCTCTTCGTTTACTTCCCAAGAGACTCTTTCGATAGAATCTAAAATGTTGTAAACACGTTCTTCGTTTGCACCAGCAGGCAATTCTAAAGAGACATTGAAATTATCTGATTGTACAAATGGAAAGAAAGTTCCTTTAATAAATCCGCCACTAAAAGCACCGAAAACGATTAGCAAACCAGTTACACAAATGGCAACCGTTGGCAATGGAAAGCGCATGCTGAATTTTAGAATTGGACCATAGAATTTATGCCTAAGGAAATCCATGATCTTATCAAAAAATTCTGCGACAGCATTGGTATTACCTTCTTTCAACGCTTTGGAATGGGCAATGTGAGCAGGTAAAATAAAAGCGCCTTCAATAAGGGAAAAGACTAAAGTGAAAATAACTACAACAGCTAACTGAGTAAAGACATCTCCCAACCGCCCTTCAATGAAGAAGAACAGAGAGAAGGCAATCACCGTTGTGATAATCGCAGAAGTTACTGCTGGTAAAACTTCCATAGTTCCTTCCAGCGCTGCCTCCATCGGCTTTGCTCCTTTTTCATAACGTTGGTAAATATTCTCTGCAATCACAATTCCATCATCCACCAGAATACCAATCACGACGACCATTCCGAAGGTAGAAATTACATTGATTGTAATTCCCAAAAGCGATGCAGACATAAACATTCCCGCGAAGGAAATCGGAATTGCCAGTGCTACCCAAAAGGCCAGGCGAATATTCAAAAACATTGCTAACAATACAAATACAATCAAAAAACCAATGGCTCCGTTTTCTTTGATGAATTCGATACGACCATTCAAATATTCTTTTCCATCTCGGATTTCGGTAACGTTTATGTCAGGGTATTCCTGCTTGAAAGTAGCTAGGTATTCTTGCGTTTTATTGGACACGTTGAACATGTCTTCTTCCAGTGTATTGAAAACTTTGATGCTGACCCCAGGAACGCCGTTGATGTAATTTCTGATGGGGGTATCCTCCCAGCGATCTTTCACACTAGCGATTTGCGCTAAGCGAATCTTACCACCATTCGGATTAGACCTAACAACAATATCACGGAACTCATTTGCATAGTAGTTTTTATTCTTTGCTCGAATGAGTAAGTCCTCGGATTTTGTTTCTATGGTTCCACCAGTGGCTAGAAGATTGGTTTGCGCAACAGCATTGACGGCTTCACTGAAGGTAATATCCAATGCACGCATGTCTTTTTCGCTAAAGCTAATTTCGATTTCTTCTTCTGGAAAACCAGTGAGTTCTATCTTACTAATGCCATCTAAGTCAAGTAGGTCATCTTCAATTTGTTGCGCAAAGCGTTTCAATGTTTTTAAATCCACTTCACCACTGATTGCAAAAATATAAGCATCACTTAGTTGCTCCGCTTTGAAGATTACCGGAGGTTCCATAGCAGCAGGGAAAGAACTAATTCTATCAACTGCATTTTTTACATCTTGAAGGAGTTCGTCCATATTCACACCCTCCTCTGCTTCTACCGTAATATTAGCAGAGTTTTCAGAAGAGACAGAAGTCGTCTTGTCGATACCTTTTATACCGACTAAATTTTCTTCAATTTTATCGGTAACACCTTCCTCCATTTCCTCCGGTGAAGCACCTGGGAAAATAGTTTGGATATTAATGATCTTGTTAGGCGTCTCTGGAAAGAAAGTCGTTTTCAGATTGAGCAACCCCACTCCACCCATGATAAAAATGAATACCATGAGCAAGTTGGCGGCAACATCGTTGACCAGGAAAAATTTTATTATGCTTCTCATAGGTCTTTGGGATTAGAGGGTTACTTTTTGACCTTCGTACAAATTGGTCGAAGCAGAAGTGACGATTTGATCGCGGGCATCAATTCCTTTGACATAAACTTTGTCTTCCAGATAATTGACGATGCTGATTTCTTTTACAGAAAGGGTGCTGTCCTGAAGTACAAATACCTCGTTTTGATTGACAATCAAATCCTTTGGTAGGATGGAAACACCTTCAATCATAGATGCGCCAAGGCTTCCTTTTAAGTACATCCCATCCCGCAAACCTTTGCCGCTAACCGTAATATAAACTGGAATACTTTGGGTAGTTTGATCTATCTGTTTGCCAATTCTATTGACGGTTCCGTTCCAGGTTTTATCCAACTCTTCTGAGTAGAGTGCTACTTTTTGATTGGTAGAAATATATTTCAAATCATCCATTCGAATGGGAGAAATGATTTCGTAATTGTAGGTATTCATAATCTGACCGAGGTTCGCACCAGGGCTTACCAGCGAGCCAGGGTAGTTATTTACCGAAAGGAAAACGCCACTAAAAGGAGCATAGATATTGTAATTTTTCAATCGTTCTTCTAGGCTTTTAATGGTATAGTATTGACTCTGGATGTTTTTTCCACCGATAAAATACTTTGCCTTTTGATCGTCGGTTTCGGGAAGTGATTTTACATTTTTCTCTTCATCAAAATCATGTAGGTATTCCAACCACTTGTCGTACTCCTTTGGATAATCAAATTTTAGATCGGGCATGATCTGCGTGATTTGATTGTAGAGTGTACTGCGTTGTGCTTTGAGATTGAACTCGTCGTCTTTGCTTTCTATTTTGAAAAGCAAATCTCCTTTTGTAAAGGTGCTACCGATTTTCCAAGTTCGTCCGATAGGCAATAGTTTTCCCTGAACTTCTGCCGCTACGTTTATCTTTTCGTAGGCAGTCAGTCGGCCATCAACTTCGATTTTATTTTGAATTTCGGTAGGCGGAAAATTATCAACCGTGACGGTTCGGACATCTCGAGTTACTGTCTTTCCTGATACTGTTGATTCTTTTTGAGCACTGGTGTATTGGTAAAATCCTGCTCCGAGTAACAGGATAACCAAACTCAGCACGATGGAGATGATGGTTTGTCGTGTAAACATTGTTATTGTAGTTATTTGCTGGAATTTAATCCCTTGGTTTTCTCAAGTAATCTATGATAAAGGGTTGTTAATACTTTTTTGGCTATTTCAATTTCTTCAGAGCTATGTTCTAATTCTAGAACGTCATTTAAATCTTTGCTCTTTTTTTGAATTTTTGCTTTTAGTTCCTTTCCTTTTTGAGTTAGGAAAATTCTAGAGACGCGCTTGTCCTCCTCGTCCGTTTTTTTTACAATCAAATCTGCAGCTATCATATATTGCAACATTTTATTGATGCTGCTTTTAGTTTTGATAATAGACATTCCAAGTTCCTTTTGATTCAGGCCATCTTTTTCCCAGAGTTCTCCAAGGATGCCGATACAAGAAGAAGGAATATCATAACCCATCCGTTTCAACTCAGGGTCCATCATCTTCACGATGAGACGGCCGGTACGATTGGTCAAAAACCCGAAATGGTTGTATGGACTGAATTTATTGGTTGCCACTATTTGCGTTTTAAAAATCCATAGCAGAACAAAGGTAAAACAAAAAGGTTCAATAGTGAACTAATTTTGTTTTTTAAGAAAAAGCTCGCACTACGATTTTAGAATTGCGGTGTGAGTTCTTTTTCAAAACATTGATTAAACTTCCAGGTTACCAATCAGTCTAAAAAAGGTAGTCTGAACCTGATTTGCTAAAAAAGCGACACAAAACGAACTAAGATTTTGAAACGCTGCTACAACTCAGAAAAAAAGTTGGTTTTTATATTCAGAACAGACAATATATAAAAGCAGATCAAGGTTCTTTATCCACCTGTTAATAATAACTTAACAAGGACTTGAGAAAGACGCACATTTATCCACTCTTAAAATTTAGTTTATAGAAAAAGAACACTACATTTCTAACTTCGGCTCATCGCCTAATTCTATCTACTAAATATCTATCAATATGAAACTATTCGGAAGCCTATTAGCCCTCTTGGTCTTGAACGTATCCATGCTGAGCGCACAATGTGTAAAGGGGAATTGCAAAAATGGAAAAGGTACTTTTCAATATTCCAGTGGAGCCCGCTACGTCGGTTCATTCAAAGGTGGAAAGATACATGGCGAAGGAACGCTGTTTTTCAGCAACGGAAACAAATACTACGGAAGTTGGAAAAATCAATACAGAGAAGGAAAGGGCAAAATGGTATACGCCAACGGTGATGTCTACAAAGGTCATTTCCACAAAAGTAAATTCGATGGAAAAGGTACAATGGAATTCTCCAGCGGTGATGTCTACGTGGGACAGTGGAAAGCTGACTACCAACATGGGCAGGGTATTTACACTTTCGAAGATGGAAATCGCTATGAAGGAACTTTCATAGAAGGTAAGTTTGATGGACTAGGAACCATGTTCTATGTAGATGGTTCTGTATTCGAAGGCAGTTGGAAAAACAATTATAAAGATGGTCAGGGAATCTACACCGATGCTAATGGACAAAAGTTAGAAGGCTTATGGCTCAGTGGAAAATACTTGGATGAAGAGGTCGCTGAGGTTGCTGCCGAACCAACAAGTGATGATGCAAATGAATTGTTAGAAAAGGATTTGCGCAATTGTAATAAAACCCGATGCAATAGTGGCGTAGGCGTATACACTTATGGAGATGGCTCTAAATGGATTGGAGAATTCAACGACGGATTTCCAGAAGGACAAGGAACCTGTTACTACTCTAATGGTGACAAATACGTCGGTCATTGGAAACGCCACGCTCCTCATGGCGACGGTATGATGCAGTATAGCAGTGGTAGAGTGCTTGGTGCAAAATGGGAGTACGGCCACCCAGTCGGAAAGCTAGAGTCAGAAGATGACATCATCGCTCAAGAACACATAGAAGTAGATGAGGATGACGAAGTGAAAGTATGGGCAGTGGTCGTAGGTGTCGCGCGTTATGTACATATGCCTGTGCTCAAATACACAGATGATGATGCCTACCATATATATGCATTCCTGAAAAGCCCGGAAGGAGGTGCATTGCCAGACGAGCAAATCAGAGTATTGATTGATGAAGATGCTACCCGTTCTAACATATTGCGCACGATGCGTCAGACTTTCATGAAAGCGGATGATAATGATGTAGTACTGTTGTATTACTCAGGACATGGATTGCCGGGTTATTTCCTTCCAGTAGATTTTGATGGTTTTAATAACAAAGTAGATCATGAAGATATAAAAGCAATCTTCCAGGAATCCAAAGCCAAACACAAACTTTGCCTAGCTGATGCTTGCCATTCCGGTACGCTTACCGCAATGAAAGTAGCGCCTTCCGAAATAGCTATTCAAAAATTCTATGAAGCTTTTGAAAACTCAGGAGGAGGAACAGCACTGTTGTTGTCTTCAAAAGGAGATGAGTTTTCACTAGAAGATGGTGGCTTGCGTCAAGGTGTCTTTAGTCACTTTCTCATCAGAGGCTTAAAAGGAGAAGCAGATAAAAACAGCAACAAAGTTGTAACCATCAAAGAGCTCTTCGATTTTGTTTTTACAAAAGTGACCAGCTATACCGGCAACGCTCAGACGCCAACGATCACTGGTAAGTTCGATCCAAAGATGCCTGTAGCTGTGACGCGTTGATCAAATAAAAAATAGTGAAAAATCATAAAGCGCGATAAAATTTTGGTTTTATCGCGCTTTCATATTGTACATAAAAGCAACTAGTATAATCACTAGTTTTCAAATTATATAATTTGGTAATATATTTGAGGGGCATAACCATTGACCTTATCAAACAAATCCCTAGAATTTCCAATGCAATTCATAACATTAACATCCACAACCACGTTACGAATTCCATACATCTGCACACATAAATCAGCACCAATGAAAAATATCCTAACGCTACTATTCCTATCCTTCACAACCTCATTCCTAACAGCACAATGTACACAAGGCGATTGCATCAACGGCAAAGGTACTTATGTCTATCCCAGTGGAGCGAAGTATATGGGCGACTTCAAAGACGGTGAAATCCACGGAGTCGGTATTTGCTATTATACAGATGGTAGTAAATACTCAGGACAATGGGCCAATCGATTTCCAGAAGGAAAAGGAACAAAAACATACGCGGACGGAACAAAGCGTCAAGGCGAATGGCTCAAAGGGCAACCCCTTGATGAATCGGGTGAGGTGATTGAACTAACAGCAAAAGGAGCAGTAGCTGAAGACGATGGAACTAATATTCAAACTGGTTGTATCAAAGGCGATTGCGAAAACGGCGAAGGTATATTTGCTTATGCAGATGGTTCTAAGTATGAAGGTCAATTCAAAAAAGGAAAACTTCACGGATTCGGAACACGAATCTTTGCCAATGGGGAAAAGCACGTTGGATCTTACAACAATAATTACCCACATGGAAGCGGAACATTGTTTACTACAGACGGCAAGACGAAAGAAGGCGAATGGGTCGAAGGAGAATACATGGGCAATGCCTTTCGGGAAATGGGTGTAGAAGGTTGCATAAAAGGCGATTGTGAAAATGGTAACGGAACATATATCTATAAAGACGGTGTTGCAAAATATACAGGCGACTTTAAAGGCGGCTTAGCAGAAGGACAAGGAGTCTGTGCGTATTCTTCTGGAGAACGTTATGAAGGGAATTGGTCGGGAGGAAGCTTCAATGGTTTTGGAACTTTATTTATGCTTGATGGAAACAAAGTTATAGGAAACTGGATCAACGGAACTTATGATGCTAACAGTACTTCTACAAATACAACAGATTCACCAGTAGCTGTAAACGAAAATAATACGATTGATGAAACGGAGGAGGAAGAGCCAGTCATAGATGAATCTATCCTTGGAGAACTAACCCACAAAGAAGCAGTTAACATGAATATATGGGCAGTGATTGTTGGTGTTTCAGACTATAGTCACATGCCAGCTTTGAAGTATACAGACGATGATGCTTACCGAGTTTATGCACACTTGAAAAGCCCTGAGGGTGGCGCACTAAAAGATCAGCACATTAAAATTCTGATAGACGAAGATGCTACGAAGAAAAAAGTAGTTGCTGCAATGGAAGACGTTTTTGGAAAGGCTGGACCGAATGATTTAGTACTCCTTTATTACTCAGGTCATGGACTAAAAGGTTCTTTCCTGCCGATAGACTTTGATGGTTTTAATAACAAACTAGCGCACGAAGAAGTCAATGCGATTTTCAGAAGTAGCCAAGCAAAATACAAACTCTGTATTGCCGATGCTTGTCACTCCGGAAGTTTACTCGCTACGAGAAGTGGAACGGTGGATAACATCCTTTCAAAGTACTACACCACTTTAGCGCAAGCAGAACCAGGTACTGCATTAATCATGTCTTCCAAATCGGATGAGACATCCTTGGAATCTAGCGGATTGCGTCAAGGCGTTTTCAGTCACTTCCTCATTCGTGGTATGAAAGGTGAAGCAGATACGAATGGAAACGGAGTAGTTTCTGTAAATGAACTCTACGGTTTCCTTTCGGAAAATGTACGAAACTATACTGGCTTTAGACAGTCACCTATGATCAAAGGGGACTATGATGGGAAGATGACGGTTGGAGTGGTCAGATAAAACTAATCTTTATAATAAAACCTTTGGGTTTACGTAAAAGTACTGTTGGGGAACTACCCCTCCTGCCGCTTACGAAAACCCAAAGGTGTTTCCCCAACCTGCTTTTTAAAATACTTCACAAAATTCGTCGGCTCCTCAAAGCCAGATTGATAGCTGATTTCCTTAATAGAAAGGGAGGTATTCATCAGCAATCTTTTTATTTCCAGAATTAGAAAATCATTGATGTATTCTTTGGCAGATTTCTCCATGACGTCACGCGTTATGCGGTTCAGTTTTTTGGTAGACATCATCATCGTTTCTGCATAGAACTGTACTTGGCGAGATTTGAAAATATGATCTTGTAGGAGTTTTTGAAATTCAATGAATGCCTCATGGAAAACAGAACGGGGTTTCTTTTGTAAACGCTTTCTACGAATGCGTTCTGCGAACATCAGAAATATTTTCATAGAAGATAAGATGATTTCTTCTGTCAACCAATCATCTGAGGAATCATACTCTTCTTTCATTCGACTAACAAGCTCAGTGAATAGTACTCTTTGTTTTTTCTTCAACTTCATGACGGGCTCATGCAAATGATAGTTGTACAAACTCAGTTGCTGCATCATGTTCGAACCGACAGTACTACGCTCTAAAAACCCAGCAGTGAATAACATGAAGTAAGCCTCTCGCTCATCATTCCACTCGAAGGCATGCACCTGACCTTTGGCGATGTAAATCACACTGCCCTTCCGATAATGATATTCTTTGAAATCGATGTAGTGCCGTCCTTCTCCTTCTAAAATAAAAAGAACAGCGTAAAAATTTAGACGATGTGGGCGAAAAGGACTGTAGTCTGTTGGTGGATTGTAAACTAATAAATCCTTGTTGGTTACGATGTTGAATTCGTAATCTTTCCGTTCTCTATTGAGAAAATTTATTTTTGGAATATTAGTGGGTTGATCCATCTAAGGTCTCTGATTTATATGTTGAAGACCGGACAAATTTAAGCGATTTTTTTAGAAAGCTATTAGAAGGAACAAGTAGAGTAGATTTATTTTTTGCTGATTCTTTATATCTTATGCTGGCTTTTTTACTTTCAAAATAAAGCCTACTTTAAAAACATTCTCGATTACAATTCTAGAATCTTTCTTCAACATTTTTCGAAGTCTTGAAACGAAAACATCGAAACTCCGCCCGAGGAAGAAGTCTCGCTTACCGTATATCTGTTCGACGGCATCATCTCTACGCAAAACCTTGTCTTGATTCAAACAAAGCAAACGCAGCACTTCATTTTCTTTTTCCGTAAGTCGCTGTGCATCACCTTTGTAAGACAACTCCTGCAAACTATAATCGAAATCGAAATCGCCGATGGTAAACTTAGCCCGTTCATTCGTTCGTGGCTTTTCATTCTGCTGACGGCGCAGGCAAACTTTCAAACGACATAACAACTCCTCTTCATCAAAAGGCTTAGTGACATAATCTTCCGCACCTATGGCAAAGCCGTTCAGTCGATCCGTTTTCAAGGTTCGGGCAGTTAGAAAAAGAAAAGGAATTTTTTCGTCAGCCTTTCGGATTTTTTTAGCGAGGGTAAAGCCGTCCATGTTCGGCATCATTACGTCAAGAACACAGATGTCAAAATTATTTTTTTGAAAAGTAGAAAAACCATCGATGCCATCTTTGCACAAGGTAATCTCGAAGCCCTCCATACTGAGGTATTCCTTCAGTAGGAATCCAAGGTTCTCGTCGTCTTCTACAATTAAAATATTTGGCTTATCTATCATGATATGGTTTTCAATGGGAGGTGTAAATTGAAGCGACTTCCTTTGTTGCTTTCACTAAAAAGTTGGATGGCTCCTTTGTGTGCTTCTACAATTGTTTTTACATAAGCGAGTCCTAGGCCAAAGCCCTTTTGCTGATGGAGATCGCCAGTTTGTACCCGATGGAATTTTTTGAAAATATGCTTTTGCTCACTGAGAGGAATTCCCACACCAGAGTCTTCAAATAATATACTTACACCGTCAATTTCCTTTTTGAGATGAATGACAACCTTTGGTTTATCCAATGAATATTTAATAGCATTATCAATCAAATTGCGAAAAGCATTGCTCAGGTGAAAGCGATCTGCCGTTACAAAAAGGTCTTCTTTCTCTGTATGCAATTCTATGCTTCCATTATTTTCAGAAACTTGCAATTGCATACCTGCTACTACATTTCTAATCAATTCGTTTAAATTCACAGACTCCAATTGTAATTGAAAACAACCATTCTCCATTTTCATCAATTGTAAAAATCGCTCTACCTGTTGGTTTAGTTTTGAACTTTCATTTTGAATAATGCCGAGGTACCGTTCGCCGCCGGAGGTACTGTTTTTCTTTGTCAATAATTTTGTCGCTAAACCTATATTCGTCAATGGTGTATTGAACTCGTGAGCCATGTTATTGAAAAACTCTAAGTTGTTTTGTGCAATCCGTTTTTGCTGACGCAACAAATAATTCGCAAAAACAAATACACCACTGATGAATAAAATAATCAGTAGGCAAGCACCCAGTTGAACTTTCATTTTACTACGTAAGTAAGGAAGCTTGTCAGGGAAACTTACTTGTAAAGACTTGCGACCTGAATTTCCAAAAGGAGTAAGTGTACAACAGTAGCCCGTCGCACATTTATTCGCCAATTCACTTCGGTCAAGGATCAGGATTTCGTAATCCAGATTTACATTGTAAAATGCAAGGGCACGATTTAGTGCCGCATCTAAATCGTATAAATCTATTTCCTCTTCGATCAAACCTGTGAAAACATCATCGTTATTTGTAATCGAAACACCCGGGGCAGGTTGGCAAGCGACTACAGCACTGATCGTGTCCTTGTCGACATTTTGAATGGCTAGTGCCATTGCCATGTTTACCGTAGCATCGAACTGCTCCTCTAGCAAACCTTTGGAATGCTTATACCAGCTGACCTGAAACAGTACCAGTGCGGTCATAGCCAAGGCGGCTACCGTGATGAAGAGATTTGTTTTATTCATGAATTATTTTGACTGTCGACGCTACAAAAATACAGAAACTCTGCTCTGAACACCAGCGCATAACAACTTCTTAACAGGTGAATAACAACTGTGAAACAGCTTTTGGAAGGCATTCTCTTTAGTTTTGTATCGACAAGTTAATCAATAGAAACGATGTCTATTGATTTTGAAAACCGGTAACTCAGCGGAACTGAGAGAGACATTAAATTAAATATTTCCCGATGAAAAATCTAAGTTTTGTATTCGCCCTGATTTTATCTTTAAGTTTTACTGCTACTAATTTGAACGCGCAGTCTACACCTTCTTGTTGTGCTAAGAAAACAGCTTGTAAGAAAACGGCAGCTACGGCTTCTTCAACAGCTACAGTTAAAACAGTTTCTACTACAAAGAAAGCTTGCACTGCTACAAAGTCAGCTTGCGCAAAAAGCAAAACAGCTTGCTCCAAAGCAAAGACTGCAAATGCCGGAGGTTCTGACAAAGCAATGGTGAAGCAAGTAAGTCAGACAAACACTTCTGCAAAGAAAGCTAATTGCAACCCTGCGAACTGTGATCCTAAAAACTGTGATCCAAAGAATTGTAAGCCAGCATGTGATGTTACTAAATGTAAAAAGGGAGCAGTGTCTCCAGTGAGCACAGTGAAGTTAAAAAGCTAGTTACACTTAGAATAAATACGTGACCAATTTTACAAGAGGCTTTCAATTAATGAAGGTCTCTTTTTTTGTCGTGTATCAAAGCTTTACTTAAAGGCAAAAGTGAAAGAACAAACGAATATTATTTATTTCTTATATTTATGATTCACTATTCTCCAAATTTAAATAATATGGCAACATTCACAATTAAGGTAAATAATAAATCTCATCAAGTAGAAGCTGATCCAGATACTCCACTCCTCTGGGTTTTACGAGATAACTTACAATTGGTTGGTACAAAGTACGGTTGCGGTATCGCGCAGTGCGGTGCTTGTACAATTCATCTTGATGGAGCAGCGATGCGCTCTTGTGCCCTTCCTGTTTCTGCAATTGGTGAAAAATCTGTTACTACAATCGAAGGTTTATCAGCAGACGGAAATCATCCACTTCAGGAAGCATGGCGTGAGCATGACGTACCACAATGTGGCTACTGTCAAGCGGGGCAAATCATGAGTGCCGCCGCTCTACTTGAAGAAACACCAATGCCAACAGATCAAGATATAGATGGTCATATGCGAGGCAACATCTGCCGCTGTGGAACTTACAACCGCATCAAGGCTGCTATTAAAACAGCTGCTAAAGCGAAGTAATTCCAGTAGGTTCTTTTTTAAAATTCTGAATAACAATAATATCACAAATATGACACGCATAAGTACGAAACACAATAGAAGATCTTTTTTGAGGGTATCGGCAGCAGCTGGAGGAGGAATGATGCTTGGATTCAGTTGGCTCGCTGGCTGCAAACCCGCTGATGAAAAAGTAGCTAAAGCAGTTTCAAGAGCCATACCTTCAGAATGGTTCGATGTAAATGCTTTCTTGAAAATCGGGGATACTGGACTGGTAACTATCTTTTCTCCAAACCCTGAAATTGGACAAAATGTAAAAACGGCAATGCCGATGATTATAGCAGAGGAGCTAGGTGTTGCATGGAAGGATGTCGTGGTAGAACAAGCTCCTTTTGATGATAGTAAATATGATCGACAGGTTGCAGGTGGATCTCAATCTATTCGTCAAGGATGGAAGAGTCTTCGTATGGCTGGTGCGACCGCCCGTCAGATGCTCATAAATGCTGCCGCAAAAAAGTGGGAAGTATCTGCTGATGAATGTACCACTAAAGACGGAGTGATTTCTAATTCAAAAGGAGAGACCATTAGTTATGGAGAAATTGCTTCTGCGACAGTAGACATGGAAATTCCAGAAGAGGTAAAACTTAAATCTATTGCTGACTTCAATATAATAGGTACTCGTAAAGGAAATGTTGACTTGGATGGCATCATCATGGGTAAACCACTCTTTGGAATTGATACCCGAAAAGAAGGGATGCTTTACGCCTCTGTACTTCGACCTCCTGCCTTTGGTCAAAAACTAGATTCTTTCGATGACGCTGCTGCTAAAAATGTAACAGGTGTAAAATCTGTATTGCAATTTGGCGATAAGGTAGCGGTACTGGCCACTTCAACCTGGGCGGCTATGAAAGGCAAAAAAGCTTTGATGGCAAAGTGGAAAAAAGATACTGACTTAGAAAGCACTGCTGGTCACAACAAGGAAATGTTAGAGTTACTAGATACTCCGTCAAAAGAAGCTACTCGAAAAGATGGCGATGTGAAAAAGGCTTTTGCAGAAGCAGATCAGGTTATAGAGAAAACTTATGAAGCTCCCTTCCTTCCACACAACTGTCTGGAACCCATGAACTTTTATGCAAATGTAACTGACGAAAAAGTAGAACTCCTCGGCCCTATTCAAACGCCGGCCTGGACACAAAATCGAGTTGCAGAATTACTAGGTAGAGATAAGTCAGAAGTCTTTATTGACATGACGCGCAT
>JBGCDT010000243.1:0-12253 GCA_045105695.1 Saprospiraceae bacterium
ATAGAGTAGATACGGTGCTCCGTTGTCTTCATGGACGTCGTGATTTCCTAGTGAGGGGAAAAAACGATTTTCTTCGTCCTGAGCCGCTCTACCATTGCAGCGTAAATCTTCAGGAGCATCTGGGTTATAAATAAATTCGCAATAATACTGGCCTACATTTTCTTCGATGGTTTCGAGCTCGCCATCTTTGTAATTGTTATCCCCCATTGTGATGACAAAGTCGGGATCCCAACTCGTCACAAGATCCGCAACATCGCCTTCATCATCTGAGTTGTTGCCATAGTCGCCGATGGCTGCAAAAACATAGGGTTCATCATCAGTAGGACCTGAACCAAGATCGTCATCATCCATACCTGAATCGTCGTCAGTGTCGTGAACGCATTCAGTATCAGAACTGCAATTAGTGAATAAAAAACATAGTAATAGAATAACCGGAAGGAAACGTGTAAGGTACATAATCGGATTTTTGGTAAGCCTGCTTTCTATAAAGCTTGAAACAGACTTTTAGTTAAATAAGTGTTGTAAATTCAAAACTTGAGTCAAAACATAACAATGTGTTTACGTAGCCGAATATTGAGTTAACAATAATTCAGTTCAGACTATTAAATCCTTTTCCAGAAGAATTCAAAAGTAGCCAAAGCGTAAGTACACTTCGCTCAATAAGTTTTGCAATCAGGTTATGTTGTGTGTTGTCAGGGGAGGCGAATCTCTGTTTTTAAGAAGAGAAACGTCAACGGAAATAGGGCACTAATTAGTTGTTGAGGGTTGTTATCCCAGGATGGTATATAAAGGGTAAAAAGGGGATTTTTATTTTAAGGAAAATTGAAGATATTTTGCTTTGACTAATATTTTACTTTAAGATAAATAGCGTTCGGATTGGTTGTAGAAAATGCTTTTTCTTAGTAAAGAAATCTTACAACATCATTTCACTTCCACCTCGTCAATAAATAACCAACTATCTTCACCAGCGTTAGGATGCCAATCTGGTAAACTGCCATAAGCTATAATTTCCATTTTAAAGAATCGAGCTTGTTGTGGCTCAAAACTTATTTCGAAGTATTCCTGCTTTCTGTAATTTCCTTCTTGTTCTATATCGTACTCTTCTTCTCCAACTAGCTGAAATTCTTTTCCATCCAGAGAAGTATAAACTTTCAACCCTTTTGGAAAAAAAACCCAAGGGCCTGGGGAAGAGAGGGTACTGAGTGCAATCATTCCTACTTGTTGTGCAGAATCCAGTTCAGCGATCAGACTGATATTTTCACCTTGGTATCCTAGCCAGTTTCCGTCTTTCAGATCAGTCGTCCCCTGGGTTCGGTCCATCAGGGTTTCTGCACCTTTTCCTTTGTAATCATCAGATGGAGGCTTGGAAAGTTCTATTGATTTTAAAGCTAAACCAGCCTTACGAAAAATTACTTTCCGGACATTACTACTCTCCCAGCCCTCCTTAGCGCAAAACACTTTCAGTATGCTCGTTTCCGAAATCACAATAGAATCTTTGAAAACGGTGCTAGTAGAATCTGGCTCACTGCCATCAAGTGTATAGTAGGCTGTCGCTCCTCTAAAAACGTCCTCAAACCGAACCTCCACAGTGTCTACAAATAATTTTGAACCAGCTATGATTTTTGGCGGATTCAATGCTGCGCCACCGAACAAGTCTTCCGCTATATTATGCTGGATGTTCAACAGTGGTTTTGCTTTTTGCAGGTTCTCTATTCCTGAATTGGTGATTTTTGTCTGCCAACAATATAGCCGTTGGAGTGCTGAGATTTGTTTTAATGGATCTATAGACTCATCGTCTAATGCTGTTCCGTAGATATTGAGTGATTCCAGCTTTTTCAATTCTACTACCTCCGTAAGAGTATTGTTAGAAATATTTGTATTCTGTAGTTGTAGCTTTTGCAGTTGTGGAAAATCAGAAAGGTAGCTAGCTAAGTTGTCAGAGAAGTTTGAATTTTGCAAATTCAATTCTAACACATATTCTCCAACCTTCCTCAAAGCTTTAAATGTCTTTTTATCTAAGTCTTTTCTTTGAGCAAGGTTTACGATCAGGTAAGGATTGTCCGTAGCTAATTGCTGAGCAGAAATATTAGCTGATTTTAATTCGGTGAGCTGAGTAGCTGTCAATAAAGGAAGTTTCTTCAGCTTTGGTTTTTGAGTGCCTGCATATTTTCCTAGGATAGTCTCAACCTCTGTTTGATCTTCTGTGTCTTTCACTTTGCAATCAAAACAAGCTTCATTTTTCATCCACCATTCTAACAATAGAATTTCATCTTCTGTCAATTGCTTCTTACCTTTTGGCGGCATATGTTCTTTGTCCGACTTGGGTAGATGCACACGAGTCAACAGAGCGCTTTTCATAGGTGCACCAAAATCAATCAGATCTCCTTTTTTTCCTCCTGCCTTTATTCCTTCGATGGTTGTCATTAGTAGATCTCCTTTTGTTTTTGAAGGGTTATGACAGGCCATACATTTTTTCTGTAAAATGGGTCGAATGATATCTGTGAAAACTGCTGCTTGCTGTACGTCTACAATGACAGCCTCCGCTCCTCCTTCTTTAGTAAAAAGGTAATCTTCGCCATGTGTTAGGCTCCCTCCATAATGCCCTACCGCAGATAATAACAATACAATTACAATTAGTAAGTATCTTGTTGTAGAATATTGCTTTCTCCATCTCAGCAAACACAAAATAGCCAACAAACCAGTCATACTAATACCCAACCATTTATGCCAAAACAATAAATCAGCATTATAACCGCCTTCATCTCCGAGAAACCAACCGGTGGCTATCGCGAACAAAGAAGCGACTAAACTTACATTTAAAGTAATCGTTATTGCTGGGACTAAATTCTGATTGCCTTTTCGCCAATTGATAAGTTCAAATAGCAAAGCTAGAAACAACATTCCAATAGGAAGGTGTACCAGCAGCGGATGAAAACGAGCTATATTAATATAAAAATCCAGTGTCTTATTTTTTATTCAGGTATAAAAATTTCGTCTACAAAAAACCAGGCAACACCTCCATAACCATTGTGTCCTTCTGGTAAGGGTTCGCCGATTATACGTAATGTAAAACAATTTAGCGCTCGCTCAGCAAAGGACATTTCCACATAATGCAATCCAGTATCAAAGACGTTTTCTATGTTCTCTCTTTTTACTTCAGCAAAAACTTTTCCCTCAGTCAAAAGTTCAAATCGGTGAGGTATAAATATCCACCCTAGCTCATTGGCTAAGGTACTTACTACAAGAGACTTCATTTTTGTTTTCTTTGTAAATTCCACTACAATACTTATCGTATCTTTTTTAAAGCCAAGCCAACGATTCTCTCCTCGAAACTGAGCAGATCCTTTTTGCAAATCAGTCAGCGAAGAAACCCCATTAGCGGCATAGCGCGAATCAGCGTTAGGACTTAATGCTAGGGTAGCATCATTCAGGATGGCATTCGTTTTATAAAACTGTTTACGAATCACTTCACTTGTTTTACAATCTGGATGAAAAACCATTGCTTGCAAAAGAGCAGTTTCACCAATTGTAATTGCATCGTTATACAAAGTTGACCTCTCAGTCACTACACTTCCGTCTAAGGTGTACCTAATTTCCGACCCTGGGAAATCCATAGCCAAAACAACTTCTGTATTTTCTCTAAACAAAATAGAGTCGGTAACTACCTGTGGAGGCATCAACTGAAAAAGAGCCGCAGATGCAAAGTGTTCTACCTCATCAGAAACGACTTTATTCGTCTTGCAATTTGTGCAAAGCAAAAGAATAATAAGACATAAAAACATACACTTCAGAAGTTGTCCAACAGAAAACAACAGCTCACGTAAAAGAATTGTTATAAAAGATAACCCGCTCATATTCTTTTCAACTTTATTGGATAAGTATTTCCTGAATTCCATTGAGCCACATAGATATTTCCATCTTCATCCACACAGACATCATGCGGATGATGAAAAACATCAATCGTTTTATACATTGGTTCTAACAATCCATTTACGTAAGTAGGTGTACATCCTCCCGGCGCAGAAACCAACTGATTCTTTTCATCAAGAATACTTATAAAACCTGTCCCCTCCGATCCATCACCCGACCAAATAGTTGCTAAATAAACTTCTTTCCCATGAATCACAGGACGACAAATATACGCTCCCGGCAAATCAATCGAAGAAAGATACTCCCCTTTCAGAGAAAACCGCTTTAGTTTGTTTTGTTGTCGCGCAGTTATTAATAAACAGGTATTTCCAGGGTCTCGACTGTCTATACAAATACCGTGAGCATTGTCAAAATGCTCCGGTTCATTTCCTCTTCCACCAAACATATTTAGTAATTCTCCCTGAGCACTGTAATGCAAAATGTATTGTTCGCCGTAACCATCCGCTACGTAAATATCTCCGTTGGCAGCAATGGCCGTTTCTGTTGGCAGGTATTGATTTGCAGATTTGTATTGGCCGCTTTCTTTAGGATAAGGCAAGGTCATGACGGTCTTTCCACTTATCGTTGTTTTGATGACCTCATGTCTTTCTGTATCAGTGATGTACAAAAAATCTTCGCCGTTTTCTACGTTCAATGTTAGTCCATGTGCTCCTGGGAATTCGTTTCCCCAAGTTTCAATCAACTGCCCTGATTTGTTGTAGATGATGATATTGTTCTTCGTATGATTGGTCAAGAGGATGATTCTTCCTTTGGAGTCGATGACCATTTCGTGGCAGTCTTTTACGGGGTAGAAACTGGGATGTAGGGCGCCCCAGTTGAGGTCTATTTTGTATTGGAAATTGTTGTGACCGATGATTAGGTCTTTCAACTTTTTTAAGCCTTCGACCTCATCATGGCATTTCTTATAGAGCACCTTTTTCAGAAAAGGAGTAGCAAGGGCTAAACGTAAGAAGAAGCGACGGGTCATTTGATGGAAGGAATTTTAGAGTACTGATTTCTCTCCGTTAGAGAAGACTATGAAGAAGTGAAGTTAGTAATGATAATTAAACTAAACAATTAGAATCCCATCCGAGATTAGGGAACCCAAAAATCAATTAGCTCTCATTCCAATACCATTCTGATTTCTTTTCACCTCAGCATTTTCTAAACAGTAAAACACCTTCGCTGAGGTTATTAAAATATTCGTAGTTTGGCGAATCAGATTTTTTTAAATCAATTATAGTTACTCCTTTTATTCAATTTCAAACTACAAATTATAATGAAAATTTTTAACCTAACAGGATTACTACTCACCTGTCTATTTACCATTTCCTTATCTAGCCAAGATCAGTACGAGCCAAACGATTCCTACTTAGAGGCAACCGAGGTCTTCTGCGGTGATAGTTATAATGGATTTATTCAAACTCAAGAAGATTACGACTGGTACAAAATAACTACAAACAGTCCGGGACAACTAAAAGTAGACGTGACGTCAGTACCAAGTGGCTTAGATCTGAATTTAGAAATTCATACTTTAAAAGATGGCCTACTTACCTTAATTGCAGATGACGACGATGACAATTCTGGCGGAGGGCAAGAATTATCTACCGTCGCTTTTATCGAACCAGGGGAATATTTTATAGTTCTTAGTGACGAAGATGATAATAGTTTTGATGACTCTGACTCTTATTCTATCTCTTTTTCTTGTTTCCAAAACGACACGGAGATTAATCAAACTGTCGACTTAGCTTACACCATCTCTCAGGACACCTGCCTTGACAATCGTATCTTCGGAGAAAATGCCTGCTTCTTTGATTTTGATGATGGAGATAATGACAGAGATTGGTTTAAGGTTGATATTGACTCTTCTTGTTTATTCAAAATGGATTTAACTTCAGTGCCTAGTATCTTAGATTTAAACATGGAGGTTTATCAAATTGAAAATGGCCAATTAGTTTTGGTTGCAGATGATGGCGATGATAATTCTGGTGGAGGGCAAGAATTATCTGCAACCTTTAGTGCAGCTGTTGGCTCGTACTATATCTTTATAGAAGATGAAGATAATAATGCCACAAGCGAAGAGACATACGAATTGTGTATTAGCTGTAATGTTATAGTTAGCACGGCTAACCTTGGAAAAAATAATACAATCTCAATTTTACCAAATCCTTCAGATGGAATCTTTCATTTGAAAGGTCTAAGTACAAATACAAAAATAAACATACACGATTCTTACGGTCAGTTGATAAGTTCGGTTGAAGAAGAAAAAAATCAATTAGATTTAAGATCTTTCCCAGGAGGGGTTTACTATTTAGTTTTCAAGAACGATTACAAAGTTGAAACGAAAAAGATTTTTATAAAGTAGATTTCTCTCTTTAACTTCATAATAACCGAAACAGACCTCAATTCTCTGGCAAGAGTTGAGGTCTGTTTAAATTACAAACTACACGAATAATCTAACAAGAAAAACAAAAAGCGCAAACCACCATAAGCAGCTTGCGCAATATTTTTTAAAAAAGAGTCTGAGAATACCACTCTAGTGACCAAGGCTTTCCAAGGATTATGGCTTAAAAGCGTTCCCTTGTTTTCCACACCTCCCCATCGCTGGGTCAGTGTACCTGGTCGATGCCTGAAGCACCCGAAGGCACTCTACATTACAGCCGTTCGGCAACTTAGACGTAGCTTGCATAGTGGCTCTTTATCCACGCTTTGCAATGAAAGGGTTCGTCCCTCACTACTAACAGGCGTCCCCTTGAATCAGGGCGGCCTGAACGAATGTTCACCGCGTGGAGAAGGCTTGCGGCCTCCTCCGCCCCGCATCTTTCAGCGGGTTTAGGCAACTACTAGCTGCTGCAATGTCCGAAGTCTTTCGCTTGATTTGAAATCTGTAAGAGATTCTAAGGTTTTCAGCCTTAAAGTTTTGGACTAGAAGAAGGGCTTCGGAAATGGCTCCGTAGATTTTGGCCTACAGAATACCAACCTTCTCCTTACAAACCTCCCGGTCTGTGGTAGTTCAAGACGTCGTCCGGTTTCCCGTCGGAAATCTTTAGTACTGCAATTCGCCCCGCAAAAGTGGATAACTTCTACGTCACCAATTACGACAACTTCTCCTATTGATGTCTCCATCTCAAGCCTACTCTCGGTCGGCTATACTGCCACTTCGTATCTCAGCGGTCGCCCCTGATACTTGTTGCAGCACGTTGGTTGCTTGCTTACCTGAACTGTCTGGCTTTACAGCCGACAGTCTCCTCTTGCGGTTCCTTGCAAGAAGATTTATCCTTGTCACCAAGTTTATCTAAGGACGATAAGCCGCCCCGAAGCTCCCGAAGGAGTTTCGATTTTCTTTAATGCTCGAACTAACTTTTTAGTTCCGATATCTATTATTTTTTTGACAATGCAAAGATGAGGCAGTACTACGCAATTATTTTGCGTAGTACTGAATTTATTAAAAAAATAAGTAATCAAGTGACAAATAGAAAAGCTCTCTCATCTCCAAGAGTATACAACCAAAGCGATGCAACCTATTCTCCCAATCTAAAAATATCAAAATCACAAACCGTCAAAAAGCCCAGCCCTTTATACAATCCAAAACCCTGCTTCGTCGCCTGTAAATAAGCCGCTGTACAGCCCGCTGCTTTAGCATCTACCAGAACTTCCTGCATTAAAGCTTTAGCATATCCCTGTCTTCTATGCGCTTCATCAACAGCTACCATATATACACCTACTCCTTTTCCCGCTCGAAAAGTAAGCGCAATAGCAACCATTTTTTCTTTTTTCAATAGACCATAAAAACAGAATTCTTCTGCTGACCAAATTGCTTTTGCACTTTCCCAAGTCATTTTATTTTGGGTGAACAAAACAGCATTTACTATATCAAACCACTCTTTCAGACCAGCTTCCGTTTTGATTAAAGCAGAGTTGGTTCCGTCTTTTGTAAATGTATTGTTATATAAATCCAGCGCCATACCGGGCCAACTGATTAAATACCGAAAACCCAAATTCTCCATTTTTGGGTAAAGTGATTCTGGGTCGGAAGGCCGTTTGAGAATTAGCCGTTGGGGAATGGTATTAGCTAGGATCTCTGCGGCTAGTACTCTTATCTCTGATGGATCAGGACTACCAAATGTAGTTTTTGGCCAGTAAGAAGGAGCGGCATCTATGGCCTCCAGATTTCCTTTTTTCCAGATGGGAGTGTTCATGCTGTTAGCAGCAGCTCTGTAGGTCGCGAAGAGGTTTTGCTCCACTCTTTTGGCCAATTCCCTTTTTGAGACAAACTTAAAATCAGCTCCAGCAAAGATACTAGCAAATCGTTTCCGGTCCAGCTTTCCACTAATGGTTCTCGGAAATTTTTCTAAGACACGCACACTACGCGGCTGCATATACGAGGGCAATTTTCCGCTAAGGTATTCCAATAGCGCTTTTTCATTTACTCCCTCTGCGTCTACAAAAAGATTGATTTCTAACAATCCTTTTACATTTCTTTCTACATGAGCTACCGCGTTGCCACTTTTCAGAAAACGCTGTGCATGTTGTTCAATATCTCCGAGTTCTACTTTATATCCTTGCACCTTATATTGTACATCTTTTCTACCTATTGAAAAATAAATTCCATCTTCATCTTGGAAAGCCATATCGCCTGTTCTATAAAACCGTAATGTCTTTCCCCTTATATTTTTAGTGAAAAAAACAACTTCATTTTTCTCTGGCATTTTCCAATAACCATCCATGACGTGTTCACCAGCAAAGCATAGTTCACCCTCTTCTCCTATTGTACATTCTTCACCATTTTCATTTAACAACAAAACAGCGGTCTGACTCCAGGGACGACCAAAAGCCAGGATATTATTATGATGTTTGTTTTTAGAGAAATCGCGATTTAGGTTATAGCTCATACAAGCCATCGTCGTTTCGCAAGGGCCGGATAGGTTTACGACCATTGCATTTGGAATACAATCCATCCAGATTTTCGCCAAATCAACAGAAAACGGCTCACCTCCTTGCAAGCTGTATTTTACTTTCGGCAAATGAATCTGAGAAAAATAAGGTCGTAACAATTGCAGTGTCGATGGCACTGTCGTTACAAAAGTCACCTCCTGCTCTTGCATCACTTTGAAAGCATTCAGATATTTTATGCCTTCCGAATCGACGGTATGAACAGAAGCTCCAATGCACCAGGCAGGCAAGTAGGAAATCATCGACATATCGAATGTCAATTCAAACATTTGCAAAAAGCGATCTTCTTCATCTAACTGATAACCTTCCTCAAAGAAAGCTACCAAGGTAGAATCAATATTCTTTTTAGTCATCGGAACGCCTTTCGGAATTCCGGTACTCCCAGAGGTAAACAACATACAAAGAATCGTATCTTTTTCGATCTTAGATAAATCAGGTACTTCACCATCGCTTTTCAAATTGGAAATAGTCAACCACTGAATATCCGAACCTCTGATAAGTTTTTCATCAGCCATTCGACTACTAAGGACGACATTGCTTTCCACCTGCTTCATCACTCCCGCGTTTCGCTCCGCAGGACTCTTCGGACTCAGCGGCACAAAAGCATAACCTTCTGCCCAAAGCGCCAGAATAGCTGCATAGGTTTCAATATCATCATAAGCCGCCAAGCCAATAAAATGAGTCTTCGGAGATTCTTTTCGCAACAGCTCCCGAATACCGCAGATATAACTCAGCCATTCTTCGTAGCTATAACTTTGCGTTCCGATACAGAATGCTAATTTTGTAGCCTGCGCTGTAAATACATTTTTAATTTGATCTAAATGCATGTGGGTAAAGATAGGTGCATAGACAAATAATCAATAACTTATGATGGCCTCTTTTTAAGGAGCCTAAAGATTCTGAAATTATTTTTTGTGTAATATTAAATGACGAACAAACAAAAACATCAATCCTTTTGCCAGTCTGAATCATTGCCGGTTTTTATACGGCCCTGGTATCTCGACCTTTGTTGTGGAGCAGAAAACTGGGATGTCGTTTTGGTAGAAAATAAATCGACTGTGCTGGGTGTGCTTCCGTATCATATAAAAAAGAAAGGGCCTTTTGAAATGATAGCAATGCCTTGGCTAGTAAAGATGATGGGCCCCTATTGTGCAGCATCGGTTTGGGAATCGGGTAAGTATAGAAAGGTACTTACAGAGTTGATTGAGGGCCTGCCGACCATAGCTGCGTTCCAGCAGAGTTTTCATTATCAGATCACAGATTGGTTGCCGTTCTACTGGAAGCAGTTTCAACAAAGCACGGCTTACTCTTACGTGCTGGAAGATTTGAGTGACCTCGAAAAAGTCTACAGCAATATCAAAAGCACCTATCGAAATAACAAAATCAAAAAGGCGGAACAGATCGTTCAGGTGCGAAGCGATCTTTCGATCAAAGATTTTTACGACGTTCAGAAAATGACTTTTGATCGGCAGGGGAAGGACTTTGTAATTCCGTTTTCCTTTATGGAAAAGTTTGATGGGGTCGTTGTGCAAAACAAAGCTGGACAAAAATTCTTTGCCGTAGATGAGCAAGGGCAAGTTCATGCAGTAGCTTACTTGATTTGGGATGACCATACTGCTTATCATCTTTTGGAAGGCGGCAATCCTGAGTTGAGAAACAGCGGTGCGAATATTCTTTTGATTTGGGAAACTATAAAATATGCTAAAGAGGTTTTGGGTCTGAATCGATATGATTTTCAGGGGAGTATGATTCCAGGAGTGGAGCAGGTGCGCAGAAGTTTTGGTGCAAAGCCGATTCCGTATTTTCAAATATCCAAAGAATATTCTACCATTTATAAAGTACTAAAAACTCTTCGCGGAAAATGATTTAAATAATTCGTGCATTTCTACAAAAAAAGCGACTTTTGATTTCAACCATTTGACTTAGGTGGAGTCAAAGCGAAACCACCAAATTTGTTCACCAGCAACCATGTCGAAAATCCCGACCACAAATATCTTAGATAAAGCTGCCTTTGAAAAACTCTTCAAAAGCCACTTCGCACACCTTTGCAATTTTGCAGGGCAGTACGTTGCGGATAGAGACGCGGCCAGAGATATTTGCCAAAAGGTTTTTATTCTTCTTTGGGAAAATCGAGAGAAAATTGACACCAATCAAAATGTCCGCTCTTACTTATTTACTGCGGTAAAAAATCGTTGTTTAAATTATATTCGCGATCAAAAGAAATACCGTAGTCATGTACTGGATATTGACATTCAGGATATTGATCAGAGTTTTGAGGAGGATCAATTTGCAGTGGAGGATTTACAAAACAAGATCGACAAAGCACTCGATGCGCTTCCTGAGAAATGCCGACAGGTTTTTGAGATGAGTCGCTACGAGGAGAAAAAATATCAGGAGATTGCAGATGAATTATCCATTTCTAAGAAAACAGTGGAGGCGCACATGTCGCGGGCGCTGAGGAGCTTGCGGGAGGATTTGAAGGATTATTTGTTTGTTTTATTACTGTTGACTTTTAACTGTTAACCATTAACCTCGCTCAGTTCGTTGGTGATTCGTGATAATGAGAAATGGTTTATGTTTTTTTTGAAAACTATAGGCTGTTCCTACGGAACGCAAAACGCACCATTGACATGGTGCTATAGACAGATTGTCCCGATGGGACATTTATACGAATGTGTAACCCATGGAAAACAAAAAGGGTTATTATAGACAAATCGCAGAAATGTTCCGTAGGAACAATCTATCTACAGAACATCCGCGCCAGAGCGAAAAAGCGTTTCATAGAAACAGCCCCTAAAAACCTGAGCGCAGTTAAAAGTTAACAGTCAAGGGTTAATAGTTAAAAACCAACTAAGGGTAAAATCAATACTAAGTGTAATAACATAGAAAAGCTCTATTTCCAAGTTTTAATAATGAAAGAAGACAAGAAACATATTGATTACAACGAGCTTGCCGCCAAGTACTTTAGCGGAAATGCCACTGATGCAGAAGTGCAACAGTTGGAGCATTGGGTGCAGTCCGGCGAAGAGCACAAAACGCATTTTCTATCCTTGCAACGAACTTGGAATCTGGCGCGTTTGAAAACCAATGACGCTGAAATTGATGTAAATACAGAGTGGAATGATATTTCAAAGTTACTGGAATCTGATTCTATCGAAACCACAAAAGTAGTGGCGTTGAAACCGAAACGCTCGTACGCAAAGCTACTCAGCATCGCAGCAGCGGCAGCAGTTTTGCTAGTCGCAGGTTGGTGGTTATTCAACCTCAATAGCGGCCCTACGGATTTGATTGTCTCTAGTGAAGATAGCTTCAAAGAACAAGAACTAAGTGATGGAACTCAGGTCAATCTCAACCAACATTCGACCATCGGTTATGCAGATGCAGCGGATGG
>JBGCDT010000244.1:0-13559 GCA_045105695.1 Saprospiraceae bacterium
TTTATTTCCAGGAAGAATCTTCAATAATTTCCTTAAAGAAGTTTTCACCTCGTATGCCTTTTCAGAAACATAAATAGTTATAGTATTTTTTTGAGAACAAACAAATAGCAATTCTTCAGGATTTATTTTTAAGTAAAGGCCATTACTCAAAACAAATATTAGGAGTGGAAAGTGCTTAGGTATATTATCTCTACCCTTCAAATTATTAGTCTTCATTACTTATATTATAATTCCGGGTGACTAAATTTGCTAGTCACCCGGAAGTTATGAAACTCGTACGATTCAGGATCTGTAAAAGATCAGAGCGTACATTACAATAAAACGAAGCTAGAAGAATTAAGCTGTAGTAATCTCTAAGAGGGGATTAGGATCACAACAAATTCTATTGGCTGATTAGCCTACAAAAGACTCTTTTGCATTTAGTTACTGGGTCATTTTTAACGGTAGACTCCGAATACTTCTCAATTGATGACTCAATTTCAATCAGAGCGTTGTGTTTTGTGTTTTAAAATAATTTGGGTTAAAGACCTTAATAGCATGAGCCATTCCTATTGCTGTTTCGTGATCCAAATTTAACAACCATCAAAAAACATATCAACATTTTTTCATATAAATTAGTGACTGGTATTCTGAGTAAAAAGCATTGAACTACTAGTTTAGCATGAAAAATATGCTCTCATTTTTGTGACATCAAAATGGAGCAGTATTTTAAGTGATATTATTGTTATAGCAAATATGATTTAGATACTTTTCACTCATAACAAATAATAAAATATCAATTATTCGCAGTTCATAACAAGATATTCGCCTATAAAAAAAAGAGGTGTCACGAATAGTTGTTACAACCGTTTCAAAAACAGAAACAAATCTCTCCTAGAAATTGAATAGAAGATATAACATTTTACTATTTTTCTATATATATCAATGTCACATTTCTCTCCAACCTAATGGAATAATACTTGATTATTCTTTGTCACCAAACTAATTAATACACAAAAATTTACCACATGACATCGTTCAACGTGCTGGCTACAGTAGACCTGTTGTCTGAGAGGTACCTACATACCCTCATAGCTGCCTACAACTCCTTTTATAACAATCAAACGCCAAAGCATCAGTCGAAGCTGCAGCTTACGCTATTAAGTCGTCGATACTTCTCGTACTTACATAATAGCGGAATTGCTCTTTCTGACATGGGTACTAATATTCAGGTCGTTTACTCTACCGATGCGAAAGAAGCTAGTCAATTTTTCAAAAAAGCAGACGTACTTTTCATGCCCATATTAGAAGCACCAGGCCCCATTGTGAAGAACCTATTAATCTGCGGACTACCTATATTATGTCATCAAACTTCTATCCTTAGAAAGCATATTGACAAAACAATCAGATTAGTTGCAGGCTCTAAAAATCAAAAAGAGTATAATGAAATTCACGCGATAGAAGATTACGCTTCTATGCTCGAAATGCTCTACTTTGATCCTAGTGTTCAAAAACTAATGAAGAAAAAAGCAGATAAAAAATACAGAAGAAAGATAAATGCTGGTGGTTCGCCAATAGGTGAACTACAGTTGGATTTCGTAAAAAAACGAGTCGAACTAGTTCAGCTAAAACCTACCGCTTCCTAGCTAAATCAAAGTTTACAAGTCCATCTTTTCATATAATCCATAAAGGATTGCAGCCTTCCTCTTAGCGCGTACAGGGGAAGGCATCTTTATTTTCGCACATCTCCCCTATCTAGGGTTTTCCTGTTTCGGAATAACTTACTACATTTAGCGACTAATAATCACCTAAATGGAAAACATGAAACAGATAAATATCATCTTCATCTTTTTTACTTTCAGCGCTTTATTGTTCACATCCAGTTGTGTATCGCTTACTGGCTTCAATACTGGACGTACAACACCAAAGGGCGCTGGCGAGTTTAATGCTAATCTTACAGTAGTTGAAACAGTAGACTATGAAAGAGACAGTACGACTTTTGTACCTACACTATATGTACCTGTAGTTGAAGTAGGAGGCCGTTTTGGAATTATAGAAAGGCTAGATGCTGGTATCCGAATCAGTACAACTGCCAATATACTGATAGATGCAAAGTATCAATTTGTAGGTACACAGGATTCTCCCCTAGCTATGGCTATAGGAGCAGGGGTTGGCTTCACACCATTGGCATCCTTAGGTATTACTGTTTTTAATTTTCAAGTTCCCTTATCCATTTCTTATCATCCTACAGAAAAAATTCATATCTACGTCAGTCCCAGATATATCTATCAGCGGGCTGGGCAAATATCTCAGTTTTTTGGTTCAGCGAATTACAGTGGATGGAATGCAGGAGTTCTTTTTGGTAAGGAATTCAAATTCGGACTTGATGTAGGTAACTATCGTTTAAGAGGAGATGGCGGAAAAACGGGCTTGGATTATGACCGAAAAAATCTTTTCAATGCCGGTTTGGGAATGTTTTTCACCTTTGGTGGTAATAAGGAAGGGCAAGAGCGAAGAGGTTTCTAGTGGCATTTAAGTAACTATTCAAGTGATCTATAAAAAACAGACGTAACGACTAAGTTCATTACGTCTGCTTTTTTTAGCACAAGCTTTCTCCTTTTACATCTTTGTAAATCGTAAAGCACCCGTCCTGTTGTCTTCTACATCCTCTACAACCAATAGATATAGTCCGTTGGTAAATAGCGAGAGATCAATTTTATGAAGGTTGCTATTCACGGATGTTTTATAAACTTCCTGGCCTATAACATTATACACACGTATCTTGTAATCACTTTGTAAATTCGTTTCTACCCAAAGAAAATTACTCGCTGGATTTGGATAAGCTTTCAAGCCAAAGCTACTTAGCTCTTCTGTGCTGGTTATAAAATCTTGTCCATCACAATCTTCATCGATCATGTTATTTGGAATCTCCGTAGCTCCAGGGTAGATATTCTCATTCTGATCATCACAGTCTATGCTAGAATTAAATCCGTCATTATCGTCGTCAATTACTAGTGGACCATCTATACAATCTTCGTCAATATCATTATTTGGAATCTCCGTAGCAGCAGGATTTATATCGGCATTATCATCATCACAATCTTCGTCTGAATTAAAACCATCATTGTCTTCATCTATCTCCTGTGCTTCTCCATCACAGTCTTCGTCAATTGAGTTATTTGGAATTTCGGTAGCATCAGGGTTTATAGCAGGGTTGTCATCATCACAATCTTCATCATCCGTAAAGCCATCGTTATCTAAATCATAAGCGATATAACCATCACAATTTTCGTCAACATCATTATTGACTATTTCTGTGGCATCTTCATTAATGGCCGGATCGAAGTCATTACAATCATTGTCAGAATCAAAACCGTCCTCATCAAAATCGATATAGATAATAATGCCATCACAGTTTTCATCAATATCATTATTAGCAATTTCCCAAGCATCAGGGTTGATATTTGGATCATTGTCATTGCAATCTTCCACAGAGTTGAAACCATCCATGTCGTTATCTATGACCATAGTTCCATCCGCACCATTACAGTCTTCATCAATACCATTGTCAGGGATCTCTGTTGCATCAGGATTAATATTCGGATTTTCATCATTACAATCAACACTGGAATTAAAACCATCATTGTCGATATCAATGATTAGTGCTATCCCATCGCAATCTTCGTCTACATTATTATTTGGAATTTCCTCTGCACTAGGGTTGATCTCTGGATTAGTTTCATCACAGTCTTCGTCGGAATTGAAACCGTCGTTGTCCTCATCAATTATAAGTACAATACCATCACAGTTCTCATCTACCGAGTTATTAGGAATTTCATCAGCATTCGGATTTATAGCCATATCCATATCGTCACAATCAACATCTGAGAAAAAACCATCTTGATCAATATCGGTCAGGCCATCTATTCCATCACAGTTTTCATCTACTCCGTTATTTGGAATTTCGATAGCATCTGGATTAATAGCTGGATTATCGTCATCACAATCTACCATCTCGTTAAATCCATCATTATCATTATCTGTGACTGCGTCCAAATCTTTAGTGATGGTGAAGTAATCCTGAATCACCCCATCTTTATCTATAAATCTAAAATCAAGTTGATCACCATCTACATTTAATACTCCAGAACCATTTTTCTTGAAATTATGAGACATGATGGGATAATCTAGGTCTCCATCAAAACTTTTACCTCCAGAAGAACCGATCACCGTATATATCGTCCCTTTGTTTGCGTTTGGTCCTGTCATTACTTTATGATAGGCACCGTCTCCATCTATTCTTCCATTACCATTATCCAAAGCCATAGTTGATTCAAACTCGTCCGATTCGCCATAGTGTCCGTGAACTAGAAATGATCTTTCGTAAACATGACTGTGTCCAGCAAGAAATAAGTCCACTCCGTACGCTTCCATTATTGGTAGAATTTGCTCTCGTACGTCAGACATCTTCCCACTGTTATCGGAATCATGAGTTCCTTTAGAATAAGGTGCGTGGTGGGTCAGACCAATTACCCAGTCCTGAGTGTTTTGTTCTAAATCTTGTTGAAGCCATTCCAACTGCCCATCTGGCATATATCCTTCTACGACTACAAAGTGAACATTGGCATAATCGAAGGAGAAGTAACGCTCTGTACCGGAGGCTAGTCCTCCCGATTCTCCATTAGTGGGATGAGTAAAAATATCAAAATAAGGTCCTTCTTCTTCATCCTGATCACAAGCATGGTAATCATGATTTCCAGGAATGGCAAACATAGTAGAACGTCGAAGAAAAGTAGGATAGATGTCAAAGAAGTAATCCTGAAACTCATCGTCTTCCCCATCTGCATAGGCGTTATCACCGACAGTCAACATAAAAGGCGTTCCTTCTGCTGGCTCAATTTCGTAGTAACGGTCACGTACATCACGTTGAGTCGTATTTCCAGTGCCCATATCACCCTGTATCCAGGCATGGAAGGCCGTTTGTTCGCCTATATTGGGATGTGTTTTAAAATAATAGTCTAAAGAATCTCCCTCTAGTTCAGTTGTATTCGTTCCTACGGCATAGAAGTATTTTGTATTAGGAGAAAGGCCTGTGATTGTAACCTCGTGATCTACTACCTCTTCAATGGAATCTACATGTTGCGTAAGCGAACCAACCTGACTACCATACCAAACGGTACTGGTGGTAGGAATGTCTGTTCGCCATTTGACAATAATGGATTCACTGGAAGAAGACTGAAGATATGGGCCACGGACAACTTCTTGGGCTGAAGCCGCATTCAGTAAGGATAAGCACAGTAGAGTGAGGAGGCTACTGATTGATGGAACGTAAAGAAATTTTTCAGGAAAGAAATCTTTCAAGGGAGCCTGAAATTTGTACAATATCGGCATATCGGCGTATGTTTTCTGAGAAAAAAGAGGGCTCCTCAACGTGGGATTAAACAAATATAAGAATAACAAATAAAGAACTCCTCAATTAGGCTTTTAGTTTAACAATGCTTTAATGTATTACCGTCATATGTGGTGAAAAAACCCCAACTTCTGGGGAAGAACTACTACAAAATAATTTTATAATAAAAGCTGATCGTAGGATTCGCTGTCCTATAATCTATATTATCAGAACATATCCAATAATTATGCTATTGATGGAAAGTTGTCATTAGGAGTTGAATTGTTTCAAGAACTGGTCTCGATAACTTAGACCAATGGGAAGTTCTACATCATTGATTTTAACGTTACTCTGGTTGTAGGATGTTATTGCTTTGGTAGCAATTGCGAAAGACCGATGAATACGTACAAACTCAGACCCTGGTAACTGTTTCATAATCGTTCCAAGGTTTCCTTTGACAACCAAACGCCCATCAAGCATATGTATACGCACATAATCTTTGAGGCTTTCTACGTAGAGAATATCATTAAGAATGACTTTATGATAGGTTCGATTGACATTAAAAAACAGATGATCAGGCTGTACTTCTTCTGTTCGTTTTTCAGTCCCTCCTGATCCTATGCGATTACGATATCGATCTACCGATTTCAAAAAGCGATCAAAAGCGATTGGCTTTAATAAATAATCTACAATATCCAAATCATAGCTATCTAAGGCATACTCCCGATAGGCTGTCGTAAGAATAATCGCTGGTGGATTTTTCAGAGTCTTTATAAAATCCAGTCCATTCAAAACCGGCATCTGAATATCCAAAAACAGCAAATCCACTTGCCGATCCTTTAGCATGTCAAATGCTTTGACTGCACTCTGACTGATGCCTACAACTTGTAGTTGTTCCACCATAGAGGTGTACTTTTCTAACAATGCAATTGCGGGTGGCTCGTCATCGATGATTAGGCAGGTTATTTTTTTCATATGTTTTTTTTGAGGTTGATAGGGTTGATAGGGTTGATAGGGTTGATAGGAAATTAATACTACTCACGGTATAAAAAAACCTTATCTACCCCATCTACCTTCTTTTCCCCATCTACCTTATTTCTCCCAATCCAAAGCTCTAGCTCAAATTCTTCTTTAGCGTTATCTATCCTCAGCTCATGTTCACTCGGATAAATCAAATCTAGTTGTCTTTTAATATTAGAGAGGCCAATTCCTTTTTTATAAGCATCGTTTATTTCGCCTTGGTGTTTGCTTTTTGTATTCCAGACTCTGCAGCGAATTCCATTTGGTGGAGCGGTAATATCGATTTCTATTTTAGGTTGGTCAATGTCGCCACTTGCGCCGTGTTTAAAAGCGTTCTCCACAATAGACAACAATATCAACGGAGAAATGGGTACGCTCGTATCTCCTCCTGTTCTGAAATTGACCTGAAGTCGATCCCCATAGCGGATTTGCTCCAAACCCAAAAAGTGAAGGATTGTTTCCAGTTCCTCAGAAAGTAGGACCGTTTTGTTTTGGCTTTTATATAAAACGTAGTCTAATATCCCAGTCAATCGGACGATCATATCAGGTGCCTTTGGTGACTCCGTGACGACGTAGGAGTAGAGATTGTTTAATGTATTGAAAAGGAAATGGGGATTGATCTGCGCTTTTAGAAACTTAAGTTCTGTAGCTAATTTTTCTGATTCTAACTTTTTAATTCTTTTTAAGTCCTTCCTTCTTTCTGATTGTACATCCCAAGCCAGTAAGGCCAACGCTGGTGAATAAAAACGAACCGTGAGTAAGACAAAAGAATGAAGTCTAAAAAAAGAAAGCTCTGCTTTATTCGTAACGTCAGGAACCATCCAAAAGTAATAAGCCAATTCATAAATAGTAAAAATAAAAAGAGCGGAAAAGAAAAGACTAAAAACAAAAGCGGTCAACTTGTTCTTTTTGTAGAGCTTTGGAATTTGTACATACTTCAAACAATAATAGGCAAACATAAACAATGGAACGTTTATCAAATTCACAATATGAGACAAGGAATTATCAGAACTATCATAGAACGAATTCCTTATTAAAGTATAGCCCAGATAAATAAAAACCCAGATGGCTAATTGCTGAATGATGATGATTAGTTTTTTATTCATCGGCTTTCTTCCTCTAGGTGAAGTATGATTCTAGAACTCTCTGATTCCATTAACTTGGAGAGTTCATATCTTCCAGGATAAGTTAGCTCTAGCTGTTTTTTGATATTCGCCCAACTAGTGATTTCTTCCGTCGTTTGTTCTGTTTTGTTTTTCACATAAATCAATTCACAATAAATTCGACTCGAGGACTCATTAATGGTAATTTCAACATTTGAAAAATTTACTTTTTCGAAGTTAATAAATTTAAAAACATGCTCCACTAAGGAAAGTAGTATGAGTGGGGAAACCAAAGCAGCAGAACTATCTGTATGTTTAAAATCTATTTTCACTCTTTCACCAAGTCTTATTTTTTCCAGTTTAAGGAAATTATCAATGGCTTTTATTTCCTCCTGAAGAGTCACTAATTTATTTTGACTTTTGTACAAAACATAATCAAGAATACCAGAGAGTTGCAAAATCATGTCTGGAGCCTCTGGTGATTTTTTGATCACATTCGTATGTAAATGTTGCAATGTATTGAAAAGAAAATGTGGATTGAGCTGTGCCTTAAGCAGCTTCAATTCCGCTCGCATATTTTCTTTTTCTAACTCATCGACACGCTCCGCCTCCTCTTGCCTTTTATGATAAGTTTCCCAGGCCAACAAAGCCACGGCTGGAGAATAAAACTGAACAGCTTCTAAAATATAAGCTACTAAAGACATTTTGACAAACCTAAATTGCCCCAGCAAAATATAATTGACCAAAGACATTCCATAGGACCAAAACATCAACATAGCAAAAGAAGACAATAGCAGTGACAGAAAGAAAAGCCCAACCTTCCCCTTGTTGTAATAACGCGGAATTTGAAACTCAGCCAACAGGTAATAGACCATAATATGAATAGGGGCATAAGCTAACGTCACAATAAAACTACTCGAATTCACATGACCATAAGACTTCAGGTAAGTCCAAAGAAAGTAAACAAAAAGCCAGTAAATCGCATGTCTTTTAAACGCCTGCATTAGGTAAAGATAATTATTTCTAGATATAAAATGCAGCTTGTAGAAGTACTGCGACTAAGCGTATAAGAATGTTTACTGAACGTTTATAAAGCATCTATCCTACCTATTCTTATACACTTAGCAGCCAATCTTATATCATATAAAATTCTAATAGTTGCGATACTTACCTTGTAAAAAAACAGAAAACACTTTTTACCATTTTCAATCCTTAAAATTTTTATCATGAAAAATCTAATGCTTCTCATCAGCTTTTGTTTCAGTTTCCAAATCGCTATTGCACAATCAGAAACAGAGGCCATCAAAAGTACACTTACCGACTACATCGAAGGAACTTCTTACAACTACACCGACCGAATTAACAATGCCTTTTACGAAAATGCTGAACTTTTTTTAGAGAATAAAGAGCACAAATTATGGGTGGTTCCCATTAAAGAATATGTGGGATTTTTCAAAGATTCCAAACAAGGGGTTTTTAATAATCGAATTGGAAATATTATTTCAATTGATCAATTCGAAAATATTGCAATAGCAAAAGTTGAGATTTTAATGCCCAAGAGAGATTCAAGGTACATGGACATGTTCTTACTGAAAAAACTGGAAGGCAACTGGAAGATTATTTCTAAAACAGCTGCCAAAGAAAATTCAAATAAAAAAGGGAAACGCATTTTATTCGTCACTTCCAATGCAGACCATTATGGTGATTCTGATATTAAAACAGGGAATAGTTTTTCTGAAATTGTATTCGCTTATGATGAATTCGACAAAGCTGGTTACATCATTGATTTCGTAAGTCCGGAAGGTGGCGCCGTTCCTTTGTCCTACATTAATACGGCAGATGATTTGCAAAAAAAGTATTTATACAATAGTGATTTCATGTATGGACTTGGTCATAGTAAATCACCTGAGGAAGTGAAGACTTCCGAGTACAGTGCCATCTATTATGTTGGCGGAGGATCAGCAATGTTTGGCGTTCCAGAGAATAAAGAGATTCAACAAATAGCGGTAGATATTTATGAGAAACAAAATGGAATAGTCGCTTCCGTTTGTCATGGTACTGCGGGAATTGTTAATTTAAAAACTAAAGATGGAAAGTATTTATTTGCTAATAAAAAGGTGAGTGGTTATCCTGATGAATACGAGAGAGCAGGTGCAGATTATTTGAAGGAGTTTCCATTTATGATTCAAGAGACTATTGAAAAGCGAGGCGGTCAATTTCACTTTGCGCCAAGAGGTTCTTCACATGTGGAGGTTGATGGTCGATTAATTACAGGTCAAAATAATCTTTCTGCGAAGGGAATGGCAGAGGCGGTTATTGAAACCCTGTCAGAAATAGAAAAAGAGGTTTTGCAATCGCAGAAATAAATTAATCTTTTGATTATTTAGGCAATAAATCCGTTTCTCTGGAATTAATTTCAGCGAAACGGATTTTTGTTTTTTAGGAACTAAAAATTGGTTGTATATTTATCCAGAGAAGGCAGTCGGCATTTCCGTGTTTACGAAGCAGATGGATTGGGATACCGCTGGAAAGCAGAGCACTGTTATCAACATTATTAAAATGACAGAAAATAACAATACAATTACAAAGAGTTTTTCTTTTGCTTCTGCAAAGGATGAAGTGGCAGAGCAGGAAGTGATTGTCGCTAATTATCAAAAACAACTTGAAGAAATTCTACAGCTCAAATCTGAGTTCCATATCTTTCTGGATACCAACGTTCTATTGCGCAGCTACACCATTCCAATAAAAAAGAAAGATTTACTACATCAGTTTTTTTCTGAAGAACAAGATCGGATTATTATTTCTAAGCAGGTGCAAGAGGAGTTCAAGCGGAATCGAACTGCTGTCCGCAAAGCTTACGCAAATGTACCCGAAACTAAAATCTCTGATTTGAGTGATCAGTTGGCAGGTTTACTTTTGGAGCTTGGAGCAACTGAAGATGGAGATTCAGCTAACGACAAAGAAGATGATCTAACAGACCTGTACGAAAGCTTCACAACCATTGATAACTTATCAAAAACCGAAAAGTCATTTTTAAAAGCAGAATTCGATTTATTAAAACAACAGTTGAAACCAAAGGAAAAAAATCCAGAAAATACTTTTCCTGGGAGAGGTGATGTAGAAGTGAAAGCGAAGTTTCCTTACGGAGATTATTACTTGTATCATGAAATGCTAAAGTATGCTGCTGATGAAAAAACAGATATCATCTTTCTGACTTTTGATGTCGGCAAAGGAGACTGGTTGAAAAACGACAGAACGCCATATCCGCATTATATCGTAAGAACATTTGCGCTCAGTCAGCAAAACATTTTCGTCATTGATGCAAATAAATATTTAGAGAAACGATTTAAAACCTCTTTCGAGGAAATTGTAATTGAAAAGAAAAAGGACGATTTACGTAAGCCGAAAAAATTCGTTATCAAATCTGAATTTGAGAAGAAGCTTACGAATTTATTTATTCAGTTGGAAAAACAATTTCTGCTTCTAGCTAGAAAACACAATATTGACTTCGATAAAGACACTCCTGCGAAAACACTTTTGGACGATCTGAACTTTGATGAAATCATCGCTGATGAAAATTATTATGAACTAAAAGGAATATGGCCCGTCAGAGATTTATTACTGGATGGAAATATGGAATCCATTCGGCGTAATTATACGACAGTGGAATTGGAGGAAGTGCTTGCTGTAGTAAATGACAGTCTTCGGAAGATGAAGCGTTCTCTATAAAAAACGGCATTCGGTAAGCTGTAACTGCTATCAGGCAGACTATTGAACTTTAGAAAAAAAATCTCTTTTTTTCATACAACTAAGTATTACTTCAATGATCTTTTTCACACTCCTACTAACTCTACTCCTCAGTTGCGAAAACACAAATCCAAACCAACAAGACAAAACAAAAAACCAAGCAACCAATTCCCCCGAAGTCCTCTACTGCAGCACTGATCTCGGAAAAACCTGGACTCCATTCGCTGAAGGAATACCAAAAGACGCCACCATCAGCGAGTTCATGGAAGACGAAAAGAACACCTACGCAACAACCGATTTCCACGGCATTTTCATCTACAATAAAGAAGACAATAACTGGCGATCCATAAACAAGGGACTCCCTGAAAACATAGACATAAACGCCATCGAAATCATAGACAACCAACTCATCATAGGAAGCTTACATCAAGGAATTTTCATTTCCAACAAAGAAAAAATCAATTGGCAAAAATCCAAATCAGATATTTCAAACACAGCCATAAGAGCTTTAGCAAAACTAGAAAATCAACTTTTCGCAGGTACCGATAATGGCGTTTACATTTCCCGCGACAAAGGAAATACCTGGGAACATCACTATGGAAATATGCAAGTCCTAGGTTTCGCTACTCATGAAAATAATATCTACGCAGGCGTTTTCAACGGAGCCATCGGTAATACCGACAAAGGAAATACCTGGCAATACATCTACCAAGAAGACGCTCTCCACGACATCGCCCACGACGGCGCTTATCTCTATGCAATGACGCTGGGACAGGGTCTTCTAAAAACAAATAACGACGGTAAAACTTGGGAACAGGCCAACTACGGGCTTAGCAAAAAAGATTTCTATACCAACGAAATTGTAAATATTGGCAATGATTTATTTACTGCTCAATGGATTGGGATTTACCATTCTAACAATTATGGAGAACAATGGAAACTGCTTAGCGGTGGACTGCCTTTTGAAACTGCCTTTGGGACTTTGCGGGTAACGAAGCTGGGGTTATTGGCTGGGGTAGCAATTCGGGGCTAAGGATTTAGGAGGAACACGGATGAAGCTGATTGAACGGATCTTTTTAGATTTTTTATTTTATACATAAAACCATAACAATAGTCTTACAATAGTATTCTTTTCTAGGAATCACTTTAACATCTAAGTCGCGTATCTCTCAAAAACCTGCTTCAATCCAAAAAAATCTGCGCCATCCGCGTTCCTATTCACTCCCCCAACAGCACCTTTACCTCAGCAAACATCTCCTCGACCCAAAGTCCATACTGATAACCACTCGGATGTAAATTATCTGACGCCAGTGCATTTTCATCCCCTTCCAAGGCTCTTGAAATCTCTGTAATATTGATAAACGGAATATCCAATCCTTCGCACTCCCCTTCCATGTAAGCATTGTATTCGTCCAGCTCCATCGCAATTGTAGCACTATTGTTAGAACCAAAAGGAGTGACGCCATAATCGGGAATGGAAACGACGAAAACGTTGTCACTGGAACCTGCGAGATCAATAGCGGTTTGCAATAATTCATCAAAGCCATCGGTAAAAACTTCGTAAGGTTTGTTTTGAAATTGATCGTTCACACCTATGAGTAGAGAGACGATGTCCTGTGGTGGTGGATTCTGGCTGGCGATGTTGTCGATTAGGTTAGCCGTGGTCCAGCCGGTTTGTGCGATGATGCTTAAGGTGTCGATGTAGATGCTGTCGGTTGCGAGGGCGGCTTGCAGTTGATTGGGCCAGCGTTCTTCGGGGGATACGCCTTGGCCGATGGTGTAGGAATCGCCTAGGGCGAGGTAAGAATGGAAAGGGGTGTCTTGGGTTGTTGTTGGTAGTTCTGCTATTGGTTTTAGGTCTTCTTTGTTATCGCAGTTTTGAAAAAGGAAGAAGGGTAAGAGGATTAGTAGCTTTGGAAAATTCATTGCTTGGGAGTTTTTTTAGGAAGAATGTCTCCAAGAGAAATGGCTGATTTTTTAGCAGCAATGCTACATGATTTTAATATCTGGGTGTCTACTGTCGTGAGGAAGTCCACATTAAGTATCATAACTCAGAATCCTTATTTTCTCTATAAATTTTAGAGATTTTACTTACTAATTCAATCATCTTTGAAAAGCTTTTCTTCATTATTGACAAAATAACAAACACGCTCTATTTAATTCACATAAAAAAACGCGGACAAAACGCCACCCAAACAAAAACGAAAAAATCCGTCCCCATCCAAGTAATCCGCTTTATCCGCGCAGTACTTCATTACATTACGACTGCCCAGCAAGCCGCTCAGTACTTCATTTTATTACGACTGCTCGGCAGGCCGCGC
>JBGCDT010000245.1:0-17662 GCA_045105695.1 Saprospiraceae bacterium
TAATTTTGATGTTTTTATTCCCAATGCTTTTAGTCCAAACTTTGACGGAGTGAATGACTACCTTGAAGTTTATGCCGGGACTAGCGTAAAACAAATTAAATCCTTTAAAGTATTTAATCGCTGGGGAGCTTTGGTTTTTTATTCTGAAGCCTTTGAACCACTAAGCGGGATAGGACGATGGGATGGAATCTTTAATGGATTGGCTTGTAACTCAGAATTATTTACCTATGTTACGGAGGTGATTTTTATTAATGGAGATACTCGAATTTTTGAAGGTGGGGTATTGTTAGTGCGCTAAAAACTAAACACTAATATCATGACAAATAATATTAAGTTTTCTCTTTCCGCTCCAACACCTTAAAAGTATAAGCCATCTCATTCTTCTCATCCGGCTCATGCGATTCCTCAGAAATCAGCTCCCACTCAGAAAGATCAATCTCTGGAAAGTATACCGCTCCCTCTACCTCCAAATCCACTTCTGTCAAGTACAAACGATTTACAAAAGGCATGGCTAATTTATAGATCTCTCCACCGCCAATGATGAATGCTTCGTCTTCATTATTATCCAAAGCCAGCTTTAGAGCTTCCTCCACAGAATGGGTAATCAAACAATTGGAAGCTGCATAAAATGGATCTCTAGTCACAATGACATTCGTTCGCTTTGGCAAAGGACGACCAATAGATTCATAAGATTTTCGACCCATGATAATATGGTGATTCAGCGTCGTTCTTTTGAAGTATTTTAAATCAGCAGGAAGATACCAGGGGATACCGTTATTGATTCCAATGACATTATTTTTTGCAGTAGCTACGATGGCGGAAACGGTCATGTTTAATGAAAATTGAAATAGTAATAAAAATTAAAAGGCCTTCTTTCGGAAAGGACTGAAAAGGAATTATTTCTTAAGCGGTATATATAACTGTCAACTTAATAACATCTCTTCCTCGAATATCAATTAAGAAAATATCTTTGCTTTTCTCGGATTAAAATGAACTGAGTGTATTTTTCATTTTCATTAATCAAGGGTTGTCAATCAAGTTAGCTTCTACCATTTTTTCCTCTAGTGGTTTTTTTGCTTCGCTGATCTCCCTTTTTAAATATTTCTCAATCATCAGCCCAGCAATAGGAGCTGCATAATCAGAACCCCAGATACCGTGTTCGACATATACGGCAATGGCAATTTTAGGATTTTCTTTTGGTGCGAAGGCGAAAAAAACGGAGTGATCTTTTCCATGTGGGTTTTGTGAAGTTCCCGTTTTACCGCAGACGGTGATTCCTTCTATTGCAGCTGCATCTCCCGTACCGCCCCTTTTTACGGCCAATTCCATTCCGTCAACAATTGGGTCGAAATGTTTTCTATCAATAGATACTGTTTTCTTTTTCAAGAAGCGCTCGGGTAAAGACGCAACTCCATTTCTAAACCCTTTTGCTAAATGAGGAGCGTAGTAAAAACCTCTATTAGCCATAATAGCCGCTAAGTTAGCCATTTGGACAGTCGTCATTTCTATTTCGCCTTGGCCAATTCCGATGGACATAATCGTTGGGGATTTCCAACCTCCTTGATTTCGATATAAGTTATCATAGTACTCTACCGTAGGTACGTTTCCAGAACCTTCGTTTGGAATATCTACCTCCAATGGTTTTCCTAAACCAAATTCGTAGAGATAGCGATCAAAAAGATCCAATCCTGGTTCCGGATGGTAGTAATCTTTTATTTCAATTATATTCCTAATGGTATGAAAAAAGAAGGTATTGCAAGAATGTTGCAGAGCTATAGATACATTGTAGGGATAAGGGTGCGAGTGGCAACCTCTTGGTTTGTCCGCACCTTTATAATAATAACCACCTGAACAACTGAATCCCTGGTTGGCTCTGAGCACGCCCTCTTGTAAACCGATTAATGCAACGACCGTTTTGAAAATAGAACCGGGAGGATACTTTGCTTTTATAGAACGATCAAGCATTGGTCGGCGCAGTGTATCTTGCAATAGCTTTTTGAAAGCCTCTCCTCTGTAGCGATTAATGGTGAGCAGGTTTGGATCGTAACTAGAAGAGCTGAGCATGGAGAGAATCTCACCGGTTGCTGGTTCTATAGCGACAATACTTCCAGATTTATTTTGCATCAGCATTTCGCCGTAAGCTTGTAAATCCAAATCAATGGTTGTTATCAAATCTTTTCCGGAAACGGCAGAAGAATCTTTTGCACCTCCTTCATAGGAGGAGACTGTTTTTCCAATATTGTTTTTAAAAACATGACGAACGCCTTTTACGCCACGTAGTTCATTTTCATATTGTAACTCGAGCCCTGTGGCTCCGATATAATCTGAACTCTTGTATTTACCGTTAGAAGCATCAATCTGAGCTTGATTGACTTCGCTCAAGAACCCTAAAACATGAGGTGCATTATGATGAGGGTAAGCCCGAATATTTCTGAGCTGAACCTCAAAACCTGGAAAGCGGTAAAGGTATTCTTGCAGACGGGTGTAGGTTTCTGCGGATAGCTTAGACATGAATAAAAAAGCCTTTCGCTTAGAGTATCGATAGTTTTTGAAATCTTTATCCATTCGCTTCTCAAAGGAAGTGCGATCTATATTTAATAGTTTGCAAAGAGAGAGCGTATCCATCCTTGGGTCAACCTGATTATAGGTAACCATAAGGTCATAGATAGGGTTGTTGTGTACCAATAGTTTTCCATTGCGATCATACATTAGACCGCGGGAAGGGTATTGTACTTGAGTTCCTACCGCAATGGCTTTTGCTCTTCGTTTGTGCGAGCTATCGAATAGTTGAATCTGCATGGCTTTCCCCAACAAGAGCAGAGCTGCAAGTAGGAAGACTACCTGGATGACGCCATACCGATTGTGGTTGTTCAGATTCATAAATTATTTTTGATGAATTGATACTACAAATATAGAACGTAATAAATCAATCCAGTGGATCAAACAAAAATTGCAAAACAATAATGAATAGCATAGAAAGGAAAAAACTACAAAGTGTGCGCAGCATAATCTGTCCTATGAAATAAAAGGTAAACACTTCTACCGAAAAATAGAAAAATAGATAGATCAACATCATCGTGGCTGCATATGGAAAAAACCAGGCAGCTCCAAAACGTGCTTTAGTCGGACTGAAAGTCATGTCATAGCCCTTTTGCGGAGATAGAATATTTAGCACCAGCGGTCTTATGAAAGCAATGAAAACAGCAGCACTGGCATGCACCCCCAAAGAGTCATAAAATACATCAACAGTTATACCCGCTACAAATCCCAAGAGTACTAAAAGTGCATGTGGAATACGTAAAGGCAAAAGAATAATAAAAAGCGGATAAATGATAATGTGAAAGAAATTGGAATATTCTCCTCCTAGGTTGATGCGCTGCAACACTAGTGTCTGCAACAATACCAAGACAATAAATCGGACAAGGTTGGTAACTATTACATTATTCATCTAGAGTAGAATTAGCTTCAAGTGTATCAATGTCATTCTGCATCAAATCATTTACGACATATACATACGATGTTTTTCTGAGATCATTAATTAATTTCACATTAATTCCATAGATATTGCTACCTGGTTCCAGCCAAAAAGAATCCAGTGTGCCGACCATCAATCCACTAGGAAACATATCTGAATATCCGCTGGTCTGAATGGTATCTCCTTTTTGGAGTTGGACGTATTTTGGTACATCTTCCATTCTAAAATATCTAGGATCAAACCCTTTCCAGACCAAAGACCCAAATTCGTTATTTCTTTTAATTTCTACACTGATGCGACTATTGCGATTCAGCATAGACAATACCTTGGTATGATAAGGAGAGGTTGCTATTGTAATTCCAACAATACCTCCTTCTACACCTGCTCCAATGACACCTCGGTGAGGACTAATACCATGTTTTGATCCACGATTGATTCGAAGATAGTTATAGGCTCGTTTGACTTGGTTTTTAGTTACGCGTGCAGAGGTGTAAGTGTATTGTTGAAGAGAGTCGCTGTTGAAGGTTGTGTCTTTTAGAATGGTATTTACGAAGCGCGCATTTTTTAACTCTCCCCTGAGTCGCGCATTTTCAGCAGCTAAACTATCCGCAACTTCAGCCATTTTAACAAAGCTGAATGCCCAATCCATTCTATTATCAACAGCACCAAGGAGACTTTCTGCATTGCTTTCAAAAATAGCCTTCTGATTTTGATTTTTATTAACGACAAGAGAGAAGCAGATGAATTCCAAAAGGAGGAAAGCAATCACACCGCCAAACTTTACCAGTAAAAAAATCAGATTGCGCATGATGAATTAAAAAATGACTTCATTAATTTTTCGTGCGAGGACAGCCTATGTAAAATTGCAAAACCTTCCAGAAACAGAGGGCTTAAAGAGATGGATTGTGTAGCGTTAAATTTTTATAACAATAATATTACATCAATTCCTACAACTTAAAAAGGAGTTCAAATCGCTCGACTATTTCAATTGTAGCTATACAGATCTTCGATCAATCAAAAAAGAAAACTTATCTGTATTATTCAGGGCTATACCTGTGCCTCGTACTACTGCACGCAGTGGGTCGTCAGCAACCTGTACAGGCAACTTTGTCTTAGCAGAAATACGTTTGTCTAAACCTCGAAGCAGTGCTCCTCCGCCAGTCAGGTACAATCCAGTCTTGTAAATATCAGAAGCCAGTTCTGGTGGAGTTGTTTCCAAAGCTTTTAAAATCGCATCTTCTACTTTAGAAATGGATTTGTCCAAACAACCAGCGATTTCTTTATAAGTAATGGTGATTTGTTTTGGAATACCAGTCAACAAGTCACGACCATTGACGGCATAATCTTCTGGTGGTTTTTCCAATTCTGGTAAAGCTGATCCAGCATGAATTTTTATTTGCTCGGCAGTTCGCTCCCCTATTAGAATGTTGTGCTCACGTTTCATGTAAGCCATGATATCAGCAGTAAATTCATCACCAGCTGTTCGGATGGACTGATCGCAAACAATTCCAGAAAGAGCGATGACTGCGATCTCTGTTGTTCCTCCTCCTATATCAATAATCATATTTCCGATAGGCTCCTCTACGTCCAGTCCAATACCCAAGGCTGCTGCCATTGGTTCATGAATTAGGTACGTCTCTTTGGAATCGACATGATCTGCGGAATCAAAAACGGCTCTTTTTTCTACTTCTGTAATTCCAGATGGAATACAGATTACCATTTTCATGTGGCTGAAAAACTTCTTGCGACTACCAGTCATATTGATCAAACCTTCAATCAAATTTTCAGCGGCCTGAAAATCGGCTATAACACCGTCTTTAAGTGGACGAACTGTTTTTATATTTTCGTGCGTCTTCTCATGCATCTGCATGGCCTTGGTACCAACGGCTATGGTCTCTCCGGTTTTTCTATTGATGGCAACGATGGAAGGTTCGTCGATAATGATCTGACCATCCTGAATAATCAAAGTATTCGCGGTGCCAAGATCAATAGCTAACTCTCGGGTGAAAAAGTTGAAAAATTTCATTAATTGATATTGCCTGTTTTCTCTAAAAAAGAAAAGGTGCAGCTAAAGTACTTTCAGATCGGAACTACTTGTTTCTTACGACTTTATGTCTCTACGCTACACAGAATCCTGCAAAACTAACGAATATATAGGAGAGAAAGGAATAAAATTTTAATTAGATGATTTAGTCGTGATTTACCTTTGATTTTGCTTTGACTGAAAGAGGAATTTAGAGACTTAGTAATAGCACTCGAATGTTAGAATTCTTTTACCCCTACGGTTACTTCCCATAGCGTTTCGTTACTCAAATATTGTTTTGCTAAAGCTTGTAATTGTTGAGGGCTCACCGTTTTTATGGTCTTGGCAAGTTCGCCAAAGTCTCCGTAGTCTAATTCCTCTGCAACAACGGTTTTGATGATACTAGCTACATTGAACGGGCCATCAAGCATCGTTAATAAATTGCCCAGCATATAACTGCGGACCATTTCTAACTCAGTTGGACTCACCTCATTATCAATCAATTGTTGAAGTTCAAAATAAATTTCCTTCTTTGTCGCTTCTACCTTGTCTGTACTCACTTCGGTAGCTATACAAAAATAGCTGTCTTCATGTAAGCAATCTATAGTTGAATAGATGTTGTAGGTAAATCCTTTTTTCTCTCGGATGTTCGCCATGAGTCTGGAACCGAAGTAACCACCAAGAACAGTATTCAAAACCAATAGGGCGTGGAAATCTTTATGCTTTCTGTTGATGCTCAGCCTTCGTCCGATGCGGATGGCTGTTTGTATGGAACCTTCTTGCGGAATATGAATTTTCTGAGGCAATGCGGATACCGTTACTTGCGGAATGCTAAGCGGAGATACTTCATGCCTTGGCATTTCCCTCAGCGATTCATTCAAAATATCAACCTGTTCTTTTCCAACCTTTCCACTTAGAATAATTTTGCAACGACTGGCCACTACATTTTTCTTCCAGTGGTCCAGAAGATCCGCTCTTGTCAAATCAGCATATCCTTCCGGCGAACTGTTGTAGCCATAAGGATGATCGGAACCAAAGAGACATTCCGTAATCGTTCGGTAGGCTACAGTATCAGGTTGCGCTAAATCGACCAGTAGTCTTTGACGGCTATTCGTTTTGTAGCTTTCTAATTCCTTTTCCGGAAATGTAGGTTCCAAAATAAGCTCCGCAAATAAGGAAGCCATTTTATCAAAGTACTTGGTCAGACAGGAGAGAGTTATGTTAGCGGTATCGAGGTTGACGGGGAAGCTGAGGTTACTACCGTAGAAGTCCAACTGCTCTGCTATCTCTGCTGCGCTATGATTCTTAGTTCCCTCCTTAATCATGGTTAATGCAGCACGCGCCACCATTGGTTTGTTCTCCGCAGGTCGACCAGAGTGGCAAACGAAATCCATCTTCAAAACATCCTGAGTTCCCATGTTGATGACATAGACCGGAATGCCACAATCCAACATGAATTTTTGTGGAAGCGAGAAGGTTAAATTATCGACTGGATATATTGGTGGCGGGATTGTTCTATTGGGCATGGATCAGGAAGTCTGTCAAAAGTTATAATTCGATGCGCAAAGGTACGGAATCCGAAATCAATATTATCGTTTCTTCAGCCATTCTAAAACGGCTTTAGTATTTTCTCTTTCGATCTCAATCGGCAGATCTATTAGACTCACCTCTTCCATGTCAACGGCAACTTTGTTCTCTTTACTGTTCAAAACGATGAAGCGATTGTCTTTCACATTATCATTGATTTTTGTGTTCAAAGGGCGAGCTGTGGCAAATAGCAAATTTGGAATCATACCATCCTGATCTTCATTCAAAGTAGGGATCGCAGCTTGCGTCTTTCCATTTTTATCAGTCAATAAAAACAAGGAATGGTAGCTCTCATTATTTTCAGAATAATATTCAGCAGATGGAAGAACCACCTTAGGTTGTGTTTTATTTTTTAGATCAAAAACAGCAGCACCCATATCCAGAGAATAAGCGATCAAATAATTTCCCCAAACAGATAAACCTGCGGGAGTTCCCGACTGAGCATCCAGTGCATCTCTTCTATTGTCATACTTTGGCTGTAGGCGAGGAAGCATTTTCTTAGCCGCCACATCATAGCAAAAGATAAATTCAACACCCTGCATACAGAGCACTTGATTGTTAGATTCGTAAGTATTGGTATTCAAATACCAGGGGAAGTCAGGGCTGCGATTTACGGGCAAAATTTCTTTTAAAGCAACAGAGCAGTCCTCTGTATTCATAGCGGTGAAGATTCGATGGCTTTCGCCAAAGTCAATGTCATTGGTCATAGAATCTGCGGAGATACCTACTAGCGTTTTCGCTGATTCTATCCAGTGGGAGTTATCTTCGAGCACTGTCCCCGGGATGATGCACTGCTGTGTTTTTGCAGGAGCTTTTCTAGCGTCAACAGTTGGCTTTGTCAGATCTGGAGTTTCATCTGCTGGAGTTTTTGTTGTAGAAGCATTGTTAGAATCAGTTTCGCAAGAGAATAACAACAAGCAGATTGAGATGCTGAAAAGTATGGAAATTATTTTTTTCATGATTAGCCATTTTCGTGAAAACGAAAGTACAAGTTTTATCAGACAAAGATGGGTATACGGATTTCTAATAGCTAAGGGATGAAGGAGAGCTGAAATTGTTTATTCACATCGGACAGGTATTGATTCTGAATCGCTAAGGACGAACCTTCACCCGTTTTGCCTTTGGTTTTATAAAAATGGTTTTCTCAGAAGCAACGAATAGTTTTTTATTACTTAGAAAATCCAAAGACTCGAACTGCGTAGCGATGATGAAAGTCGGCGCACGCCGCTTGCGTATTTTTCCTCTAAAAAAATTAGCCTCTTCGAAATCAGTAAAGTAAAAAATTGATGCTCTTGAAAAAGGAAAAATACCCAGTAGCTTTTTATAATCGTAAGCTAGCAAAGCGACGGTCTCATTATCGGGACTGATAGCTGCTGCAGTAACTACTCTGCGTTTTAGATAGATACTATCTTTCAATACAGCCGTTTGTTCTCCAGGCTGATCACTCAGTGAGTAATGCTTGCAATAATAATTGCCTTGGCCGATTCTATTTTTTGAAAAAAGATGTAGCTCATTATTATGCCATAGAAAAGCTTCCATATCATAGTTCCAGTTTTTACTAAATGGCGGAAATTGATTTTGATCCGGATATTTAAAAATGATGGAATCTATAGCTGTTGTGTTTTTATTGTAGATATAGATTCGTAAATCTTTTCGTTGATTTCTGTTGTTACCAAAATCTCCGATGTAGATGTTTCCACTGTCATCATTTGTTAGATCTTCCCAGTCTCTGTTCTTCAAGTTTTCAAAAAGAATCGTGTCCATCATCTCCCCTCTTCCATCCGTGATGTAAAGCGCTGCGGCATCACCCCCGTCGTTCAACCACCAAAACTGCTGAGGGCTTTCCAGGTAGAGTCCAGAAACTTCTTTCAGGACAGGGGGTAACTTAAACCTACGTTCAGTCGTCTTCCGACTACAAGCACTAAACACCATTGTAAGAAAAAGTAGAAGTATAAAAAGGTGATTTGATTTTGAAATCATTTGATGTAAGTATTTTAAAATGTAGTAGCCTCAAATGTTAAAATAAATCGCTTATCATTCTATTAGTGCAACCATAGCAAAAACGAAATGTCAGTCAATAGAGAAGCTTATGTAAAACCATAAATCCCATCAGCAAAGAACGTTAAATTTTTCTTAAGACATTATTGAAAAAGTTAAAATGTTTGCATTTACGAAATGATTCGTATATACTTGTTACGAAATCATTCGTAGATAAAGTTAACCGCTGTAAAAACTGTTATTATGTCAAGCAATCAAATTCCTAAACCTACTGAATCCGAACTGGAAATCTTACATGTCCTTTGGGCAAACGGACCTTCTTCTGTTCGATTTGTAAATGATAAGATCAACGAATCTAAAAAAGGAGAAGTAGGTTATACGACCACTTTGAAGATCATGCAGATCATGTTTGCAGATAAAAAATTATTACTTAGAAATACAGACAGCCGCACTCACATATACGAGGCTAATGTCACGGAAAAGGAAACACAGAATGCTTTGTTACAAAAATTTGTAGACCGTACTTTCAAAGGATCGGCCATGCAACTAGTGATGCAAGCGCTTGGTAATCATCAGACTACCTCTGAAGAACTGGAGCAAATCAAAGCACTCATCGAATCCATTGAAAACAAAAAATAATTCTTTGATACCTACTTCATAGACCGATTCGGCATCAACTTAAATATAGATCGATAACCGGTTGCTCTTACGAGTTCAAATTAAAAGAGATCAAAGAAGCCATAAAAAATTAGACTGATGAATTTCCTTTACCAACTTTTCTCCGAAGATCTTATATACGCACTGGGATGGACCGTCCTTCATTCGTTTTGGCAGGCATTAGCCATTGGATTATTGATGGCCGTAGGTATGATGCTGTTACAAAATAAATCAGCGAAGGCCCGATATGAAATGGCTGCCTTCTCAATGTTCCTGGTTTTGATTTCCGCATTGACTACATTTCTTGTTTATTTCGATACGGCACAATCAACTACCGACTTTGTAACAGTACACTTACAAGAAGTTGCTGGCGGTAATGCTGCTGCTGAAATGGCTATTGCGACATCTTCTATAGAAAACTATATGCAGTATTTCAATCAGCACATTCCCCTTGTAGTTGCTATCTGGTTTGTGGGTGTTTGTTTTTTCTTGGTTCGTTTGATGGGAGGCTTAGCTTATGTTCAACGATTGAAGTATACCAACAACAAACCTGTTTCTGTTGAGTGGACAAATAAAGTAAAACTACTTTGCCGCAAACTTCGTTTGCGCCGGCCAGTCAAAATGGTAGAGTCTTCTCTGGCGACTGTTCCTATGGTTATTGGCTATTTGAAACCAGTCATCTTAATGCCGATTGGTGCGATCAATGGACTGAGCGAATCTGAGGTAGATGCTATCATTGCTCATGAGTTAGCGCATGTTTATAGAAATGATTTCTTACTCAATATTTTCTTATCCGTTATTGAAGTTTTGTTTTATTTCAATCCAGCGGTTTGGTGGATAGCTGCTAATGTAAGAACGGAGCGAGAAAACTGCTGCGATGATATTGCAATAAAACTTTGCGGTAATTCATTGGCTTACGCAAAAGCATTATTAAGTCTGCAAGAATTGAGTCAATCAGTACCTGGTTATGCTATGGCTTTTGCTGGTCCAAAAAATCAATTACTACAAAGAATAAAAAGAATCTTAAGTCAGCCTCGCACGAAATCCAATATGCTGGAAAAATTTACAGCGACCTGTTTTCTAATGGTAACCATGGTTCTATTTTCCATCGGAGCGAATTCTTACAACTACAATAAAAACATACAACAACAATTTTTTGCTAACGAAATGACAGCATTGATGGCTGCAGAGGAAGATAAGGAAGAAGGCTATTTCGCTTTTTCTATGGAAGCGGATACAACGCCAAAAAATAAGAAGCAACGCTACATCAAAAAGTCCGATGACGGAGAGGTAGAACTGGAAATAGAAGAAGGCGACATCACTAAACTAACAGTAGATGGCGAAGAAGTACCAAAGGCAGAACTGGAAGAATACGATGAGATGATAAATGAACTGATTGAAGAGATGGAAGCTGTTCCGACATTGAAGCAACATCATTTTACGACTCAACACAGTTGTAATCATAAACATGCTAATGCTCCTAATTGCTGCCGCAAAAAAACGATCACAACCGAAATAGAAGATGATGGTCGCACGCGCATTATTGTGCAAAATATAGGAGAAGAACCTACCGAGATCATTCTTAATGAAAAACAAGAATATATTTTTATTGATGGTACCCGATTAGAAGGAGGAGATACGGTAGTTATTATTGATGAAAAAGGTAATGCGCCTGTTTTAGGTCAGAAAAATGTATTGATGATTGATCCTGGGCAGAGCTTCGATTTAGAAGATCTTGCAGGTTTAGAAGAAGAGCTTCAAGAATCTTTGAAGCAAACGGATATCTCTGTTAATGATTTAATTGAAGTCCGCATTGTAGAAATGGAAAAACAATTGGAGGAACTTCGGAATAGACAAATTGAGGTTCAAGTTTACTCAGAAAAGCTCCGTACGGAAAATCTAGAACGACATAATAAAATGATGGAGGAGCATCGAGTTGCTCAGCGACAAGCACTTGAAGAACAGGCACAACAGAGCATCGCACAGAGGGAAGCTATCTCAGAACAAGCAGAAGCAAGAAAGGAACAACAGAATGCAGCACTAGAAAGGCTTGCACTATTAGATGATATAAACTGGGAAGATGCCAGAGAGCAACCCGGCATCAACTTTAACAACCACATCAAAAATATTTTACTAGATGAGATGATCAGAGATGGCTTGGTAACAGATAAAGATGATTACTCTTTCGAGTTGACAAAAAAACGCTTGAAAGTAAATGGTAAGAAACAATCAAAAGAAATTTCTAAGAAGTACTTAAAGCTTTATGAAAGAAACAGCGGAAAAGAAATGAACGAAGGTGCTGAGATCAGATACAAAAACAAAAATGGAAATGCACAAAGTAGTTTCCGCTCCTCGGGTGTTTTTGAAATGAAGCACTTTGAAGAATTCAGTTACTTGTTTTTAGTAAATCCAGAGCCTTTCAAAATGTCTTCTTTCCCTAAGCGAATAGAAGGACTGGAATCACTTCCATTTCAGATTACTCCAGTTAAATTCAACTTCAATTTTAATAAAGTATCATAAAAATATAATTCAACATTATTCACTCATCTGGGGACATTGAACCAACGACTTTATCCCTTTCAAAAAAAAACTCCACTTATGAAAAAGATCAACATTTTATTGCCCATGATGGCACTGCTGTTTTCCTGCTGGTCGAATCCCACATTTGCACAGGATACAAAAAAGGAAAGCCAAATTATTATTATCAAAAAATCTATTGATGAGAATGGTGTAGAGGTTATTGAGAAAACAATAAAGAGTGGAGATGATGCGAATGCATTTATTTTAGAGAATGGCGATGGTGAAAATATTTCTATCGATGTAGAAGCCAATGATGGTGAAGAACATCAGATAACAATTATTACGAACGGAGCAGAGGGTGAGAAAACATTTACCTGGAATGAATCCAATATGGAAGAGCTAGAGGAACAAATGGAGGAACTTGAAGAACATATGGAAGAGGTCGAAAGAATAATAGTCATGAAAGAAGAAGATTTCATGAAGGGAAACCATTCTTTTAACTCTTGCAATAATAAGAAACCGTTCCTGGGAATCGTAATGCAAGAATCCGTAACGAATGAAAACGGAAATGAAAGGGTAGAAGGGATTAGCGACGAGGGTGTGTTCATTCAGCGTGTAGTGGAAGGTAGTGCAGCAGAAGCAGCGGGTCTGCAAAAGGGAGATGTTTTGACTGCTATCGATGGTCAGCCAACTCCTCGCGTTGCAAAAGCTAGTGAATTAATAAAGGCTAAAAAAGTAGGTGACGCTATTTCTGTTTCTTATATCAGAGATGGCAATGCGAAAACGACTACTGCTACTTTGAAGAGCAGAGCAGAGTCAAACGATTTCGGTAACATAGGAAGACAAATAGAACGCAGTTTTGAAAGCTTTGATTTTGACTTCGACTTTGATTTCGATCACAGCTATGACTATGATCGCAAAGTTGATCCTTGTAAAGTATTCATAGGAGTATACACTGGTACAGGGAGCGATGCCAGAGGCTTACGTGTAAGTGGTGTTATAGAAGAGACTCCTGCCTTTGATGCAGGTCTGTTGAAAGGCGATCGAATCACTGCTCTAGATGGCGTAAATATTAATAGCCACTCTACATTATTGAAAGAACGTAACAAGCATAACCCAGGTGATGTCTTTACAATTTCTTATTTGAGAGATGGTCAGTCATATACTGTAGATGCTCAATTCAAAGAGTGTGAAAAAGAAGAAACGGAAAAAGAAATAGAGAAAGAAGAAGAACTGGAGGAACGAACTGACGACCGAAGTATGAACATGTTGGATCTTAATCTGAAAGCATTCCCTAATCCAACTAATGCTTTTGTAAATGTAAGATTTGCAGGGGACCGAGTTCCTACAACCGTAACGCTAACAGATATCAAAGGACAAGAAATCTACCGCGAAGTAATGAACAACTTCGATGGTTTATACAATGAAAAAATTAGTCTGAAACAAGCCGCTACCGGCCCAGTCATCGTGACTGTTCAGCAAGGAAATAAAGTTCGCTCCGAAAAAGTACTATACACACCGGACAGAGCTTAAAAGAATATTTACTAGTGAGCGTAGAAGGGGTAGATCGTTTATTCGGTTTGCCCCTTTTTTTGAAAGGGAGGATAAGGAGATAAGGAGGCTGGGGTGGATAAGGAGAAGACTCGCGCCGCGACTTACGGTTCGCGGTGCGAGTTTTTTTACTTATTAAATTGAAGAAAAACCTCATCTACCTTATTTTCTCTTCTTCCAAGGTGCATTCTTCTGCCAGTCTCCAGCCATGATAGAACCATAAGGCATCACCTCATCTACGATTTTTCCAAGTCCGAATTCTTCCATCTGTGCTCTGACATTAGCTGCATTTTTATAAGCAGAAGGCAACTCCGTAATATCAATTTCATTAGAAAAGAAACGAACATCAAGTCCTTTAGTTTCCTCCTCGAAGATGTCCTGAATTGATCGATCCCCCTTTGATTTTCTATGCGCAGTTCGACTCCTATTCCGACCAGCACCATGCGGCGCGAATCCTAAGTTAGAGGCAGTCGTTTCTCCTTCGACGATCAAAATAGGTTCAGCCATATTCAAAGGGATCAATCTTGGGCCAGTAATGTCCGGCATGTATTTATCGCTCAGTGGCGTAGCACCTTTTGCATGGTAAAATAAATCTCCGTCTTTAAAAACGAAGTTGTGTTCGTTCCAAAAACGGTTTTCAACTTTAGCGGCAGCCTTTTGTGCCGTAGCATCATGAATGACTGTGTGGTTCTGTTTTGTCCACTGACGAATGACTTGAAGTGCGGCCCAGTACTGTTGTCCTTCTTTTGTATCAAAAGGAATCCAGGCATTTTGCTTCAACGTTTTTGGCGAAAGCTTTTTACGAAATTGCTCGGCGATCTTCATTCCTTCTCTGTACAACTTCGCCCCTACTGCACGAGAGCCATGATGCGTGATCATCATCGTATTGCCAGTCTTTTTAGAAATCCCGACGAATAGAAAATGGTTCCCATCACCCTGCGTACCTAAATGCTTTCTAGCAACTTGAATAATGTTTTTATCCTTTAGAATTTTATTTCCTTCAAAAGCTTCTAATAATTCTTTTGGGAAACGGTACTGGTCATTTCGATCTCTTCCGCCTGGTCCGAAGTGGGTAGAAGCATGCGCTGCATCCATAATAGTTTTAGGGTCTGCCTTTCCAAAGTCTGTCAAAAAAACAGAGCAGCAAATATCAGCGCTATGCATTCCTGGGTGGATAGCATTCTTTGCAGCGACTACTCCTCCGACTGGAATTACTCCAGGAGCTCCAGTTGGACAGGCGTCGGGCATCAAAGCTCCGTTGACAATGGTTGGTGTTTTCATCAAGACCTTCATCGTTTCGATAACGGAGTCCACATTTTCCTTTTCTGCGTCCTCTTCCGCTCGTATGTTAATGGCAAAAGGAATTGGTTCATCATGTAATTCAATAGGCGCAGGTGCTCTGAACTGTTCTAAATAATTGAGCATATCGCTTTCGTTCAATTCGTTTTTATTGATATGTGCCAATGCTTTTTTGAACCATCGGTCTGGGTGGAATCCTAATTTGATTAAAGTATTTCCTCTGATCTTTTTCATAATTTAAAATTGTGTCTAATAAGCTTTTTAAAATGATAGTACAAAGCTATTTTGTTGCTGCGCAATGATTTTGCGTAGGTTGGTTTCTTTATTATTTTTGTGTGTTTGGTTTTGCCACGAAGGCACTAAGGCACGAAGTTTTTTTACGTGATTTGGGAAAGCGTTTTGAGACATTGTATGTGCTGTGGTTAGTTGGGTATATTTTGATTTTGCTACGAAGGCACGAAGTATTATTCGCGTCATTTAGAAAAACATTGTGTGACTTCGTGTACATTGTGGTTAATTAAAACGCGTCAGACCGACGCCTCATTCTGTGAACTTTGTGCGCTCTGTGAGATATACAAACTACAACTTCACGCAGTAAAAAATAATTCCATGGCTCAAAATAAAAACGCACTGATTCGTTACAAAACGATAGATAAGTGTTTGCAAAACCCCTACAGAAAATGGACACTTGATGATTTGATCAACGCCTGTTCTGATGCTCTTTATGAATACGAAGGCAAAGAAACTAATGTGTCCAAGCGAACGGTTCAATTGGATATCCAACTAATGCGTAGTGACAAATTGGGTTACAACGCTCCTATCATTTCTTACGAAAGGAAGTACTACAAATACGAGGACCCTAATTATTCCATCACTAATATTCCAATTACTGAAAACGACATGAGTGTCCTTTCGGAAACGGTAGAGATGCTAAAACAATTTAAAGACTTCTCGTTGTTTTCAGAATTAGGTGGCATCATTCAACGATTGGAAGATAAGGTACATACAGAGAAAACGAATAGCTCGCCTGTGATACATTTAGACAAAAATGAAAACCTAAAAGGACTCGAACACCTAGACGGTTTGTACCAAGCTATTTTGAAAAAGATTTGTCTACGGTTAAGTTATCAATCCTTCAAAGCGAGGGTTCCTTCAGATATTGTTTTCCATCCTTTTATTTTGAAGGAGTTCAATAACCGCTGGTTTGTTGTAGGTAGAAAAGAAGGAGAGGAAGGCGTTAAGACTTTTGCCTTGGATCGGATTCTGAAAATTGGGTATGACCTGAAGACTACTTACAATGATGATAACTTCGATGGTGATGATTATTACAAAGATACCATTGGAGTAACTGTCCTGAACAATAGAAAGCCCTCTACGATCGAACTAAAGATAGATCGCTACAATGCTCCTTATGTTTTGACTAAGCCATTTCATCCGTCTCAGGTCATCTTAGAAAAGCACAAGGGTGGAGCTATAACAATACAGTTACAGGTTCATCAGAATTTTGAATTGGAGCGACTAATTCTTGGTTTTGGCGATGGTATTATCGTTCAAAAACCAAAGGCGCTACAGAGTAGGATTCAGCGAAAGCTTAGAAAAGCAATAGAACAATACGAAACTTAGGGAGCTTAAACGTAGTTATGATACAAAAAGTGAACAAACCCTTGCATAAGGAAAATGTAATATGTAAATTTGCGTCCGCTTTCGAGCAGGTCCTATAGCTCAGTTGGTTAGAGCAACTGACTCATAATCAGTAGGTCCAAGGTTCAAGTCCTTGTGGGACCACAAAACTAAGCGCAATTTGTTTGAAAAAACAGATTGCGCTTTTTGTATCTAATACTACATCTGGCTAATTGTTTCTCCTTTATACTAGCTCCACTCTGATTTGGTAACAAATTTGAATTCAATAAATTTATAATACGATGATTGAGTCAAATTCGAATTTGATTTATCTTTAGTTCTTAAATACCCCTAAGTCCAAGCTAATGAAAAATAAAACGACGCACTTTCATTTTCATAGAACGTTCTTTTTGGTTCTTTGCTCTTTATTAGTAATTACAATAACATCCAAACTCAAAGCCAACGCCGCCCAACCCGGCATGTGGCAGGCAGGAGGCATGGCCAACTTCTCCCTACACTACCCACAAGACAGTGCTGCTTTCGGCAAAATACAAATGCAAAAAGAACTTGTAAGTATATTGTTATACAAAGGCTTTGCAGTGGTGAAAGGAGAGTACTGGATGCGAAATGATTCAGATACCAGTTTGCAAATCAGGACGGGCTATCCAATCAATGCTTCATCGGAGCCACGCAGTCGTGATAAAATGGAAATATGGTTTGATGAATTGTATGGCCTAAAAGTTTTTACAGATGGAAAAGAAACTCCACTATTGAAAGAAGAGAAAATCGACAATTGGTACGTCTGGGAAAACAATTTTCCGAAAGGAAAAACAACTAAAATCGAAGTTTATTTTTTGATGGATACAAATCAAGCGAGTATTCTTCAAGGCTACACTAAAAATTATAGCAATGGATTTGTCTACCTTCTGGAG
>JBGCDT010000246.1:0-8575 GCA_045105695.1 Saprospiraceae bacterium
CTCCACTGGTGCGCTCCTGCTGGGCTCTTTGTCAGTTCCCATTCGTAACCGAGCAATGCGTCGAAGTAGCCATTGTCCCACTGAACTGGATTTGCGGTCCAAGCTCCTTCTACCCCACTAGTAATAGTATGATCTCCGAAACCAGAACCATAAGTATTTTTCCAACCCAGCCCTTGCTCTTCGATACCTGCACCTGCTGGTTCACGGCCTACGTATTCATCAGGATCAGCCGCTCCGTGCGCTTTTCCAAAAGTATGACCACCTGCTACCAATGCAACAGTCTCCTCATCATTCATTGCCATACGAGCAAAAGTTTCGCGGATGTCACGACCAGACGCAATCGGGTCAGGGTTTCCGTTAGGGCCTTCTGGATTTACATAAATGAGTCCCATCTGAACAGCTGCCAATGGATTTTCCAAATCACGATCTCCTGAGTAACGCTTGTCGCCTAGCCACTCTGTCTCTGCTCCCCAGTAGATGTCTTCTTCTGGTTGCCAGATGTCTTCCCGTCCACCTGCGAATCCGAAAGGTTTGAAACCCATAGATTCCAAAGCGCAGTTACCGGCAAGGATCATTAAGTCAGCCCATGATAAGCTGCTGCCATATTTTTGTTTGATTGGCCAAAGTAAGAGACGAGCTTTGTCTAGGTTACCATTGTCTGGCCAGCTATTGAGGGGTGCGAATCTTTGCGCTCCCGTTCCTCCTCCTCCACGTCCGTCAGCCGTACGGTAAGTCCCTGCGGAGTGCCAAGCCATACGGATGAAGAATCCGCCGTAGTTGCCGTAGTCGGCAGGCCACCAGTCCTGAGAGTCTGTCATTAAATCGATGAGGTCTTTCTTTACTGCTTCTAAGTCTAGTGATTTGAATGCCTCTGCATAATTAAAGTCTTCGCCCATTGGGTTAGCCTTTGCAGTGTGTTGGCGTAAGATGTTTAGGTTGAGCATGTTGGGCCACCATTCTCGGTTTGATGTACCACCACCTGCTACAGGTCGGTGCATTTTACCGCTTAGGAATGGACATTGTGCTGTGTCTGCTTTCTCTTTGTTTAGGTCCCAAACGTTGCTGTTTGCAGCAGCATCGGAGCCGTTGTGGTTGTTGTTATTTGTATCCATGATAGGTTTATTTTTTGCAAATATAGCGTTTGATAATTATAAACGTCATCAATTAGAGGTTTAACTTTATTGATTTTATCAATAGATGAATTGACTTTATCTATGTGGATATATTTTTCGGAAACTAGGGTTGAACACAAGGCAATCGCAAGATGCTTGGCTTCAACTATTAACACAAACTCTTAACCTTTAACTTCGCTCGACATGCGGAATGACTAAGACAGCCATGCTCTAGCAGTTAGCTTCTAGCGGTTGGCCTCCCTTAATACGCGATATTTCGCATATTAAGAGAAGCCAATTGCTAACTGCGAGTACCTAACTGCGAGAAAAAAATAATCTTGCAATCGCCATAGAGGAAACGGCCTAACTTCTATGCCTTGAAATAGATTCATTATATTTGAATTCACTTGCCAATTTCAAAGCATGTAAATCTAAAGCTGATGAAAAAAATATTTCTATTTATCTTCTTACTGATCACTACATTAATTATTGCGAATAACTTTCCGGAGCATTACTTCAAAGCAAAATTGGAATGTGTCTCCAATAGTGATAATGATCTGCAACCTGCCGTTCAGCAACAATTAATTACTCAGCTGAAAAGCAAACAGCCCTCAGATTTTCGTTACTTTTTCAAAACCTTTGATGAAGAAGGCGAGCAAACTTTCATGATTACCAGCTTTAGAAATGAGGCGACGTGCTTTAACGTAAAAGTCTTAGTTGAGCAATGGAATAAACTGGGTGGAATGCGGAGGACGAATGGGAAAGCTTATCCTAAAGAGTTGTATGATTTGAAATGGGAGGTGAAAGAGATTGATGGAAAGGAGGTGGTTTATTATTTAGATATGCATCGAATTATTGACTAGGAAGTTAAAGAATAACCTAACGTGTTTTTGGATAAAATTACGAACTTAAAAGAAATGAAAGATCTATGGTTTTATTCCGAAGCAACATCCTTCCGAAACAAAAACTGCTTAAATTTTTCTAACTGGTTTTCAATTTCTTCAAAACCTGTTATTCCCTTAAAACTCACCTGCTCTCGGGCATTAGTAAAAGTATAAATACTTTTGTTGGATCTAATTTCATTGAGGATATAAATACCGTTTTTGATATTAGCTACCTGTTGATTTTCCAATACGGAACCAGTATCTATAATAAACGGAGATAAGTTCAGATGGGAACCTTGAAAGTTGCTACCATGCAGCATTAGAACAGAGTGGCTGTCAAAGTAGAAATCAAAATTTTGTTCCACCGCATTAAAATCTTCATGTTGACTATTGAGCAAACTAATAGTGTGCTTAAAACTAACAGGTTTGAAAAGTGGGTTGACTACTTTTATTTCTTTGATGGTGACTAATTTATACTTCACCAAAAAGGCCAGCTCTTTCAAAAGCTCGACCAGCATATTTTCTAATTCTTCGCAAGAGGTTTTTCCTTTTTGATGTTGGACATCATTTCTTTTTTCTACAAAGTCATTATACAACTTTAGGATTCTTTCTCCCTTCCTATCATCAATTTCCAGAAATGGAGAAATGCCCCTTTCTTTAAGTTGATTATAAATGGCCCGAAACGCACCAATGTACACTCCAAAACTTGGGCGTCTAAAACCATTGACCTGCGCTTGAAAATCGATAGAAAAATCGAAGGCCTTTTTTCTTTGTTCATTCCAGTACTGCGCCATAAAACAGAAGCTGACAATCTGAGCGGTTCGTTCTGCGATGATAAAAATTTGCTCCACTCGTTGTTCATTTCGCTTGATTCGATCCCCTGAAAACAGCCTTCTCAACTCCACACCTATCGGCCAAGGAAAATCCTGAATGATAAAGTTAGCCAACATCCTTTTGTCAATAGGCAGATTGGCTGCTTTCATAGAATTGAAAAAAGTACGCTCGGGAGAATGTTCTTCCAGTTCTAATAAAATTGCAGCGAAAGTTGAATCAATTATAAGATCATTAGCAGAGTTCACGGTATGTTTCCTTTGTAGAGTTTATCTAAAGTTGAAGTATCGGGTCTAAGTTTATACGCTCATGCAATATAGAGATTTTCCGTTATTCGCCCACCTTTTCAAAATCGAAATAAAGAAACATTTTGCTACGCTGATAGACGGCGTAGTCAGGTTTTTACTTTGTAGTATCAAAAGAAAGCATAACTAATCTTACTACAACCTCTAAAAAACCAAATGAAAAATTTTCCCGTTTTAAACCAGCTAAAAAATCAAGAAGAACTAATGCAGTACGCTACCGCTTACGAAAAGTGTTCAGGTCTTCCCGTCCCCCTCTCCTATCTAAGCGAAAATAAAACCTTTGCCCTTTTACTAAATGGTAAAATGATCGGCGGTTTTATATTAGGAATGGGTCCCCATTTTAGAACCATTGACTTTTTTGCAAAAGCTGAAAACCAATCTGGGTTAATTGAAAAATTAGTTGACCCGAACATGTTTACAGAGATCACTTGTTTTTGGTTGGCCCCTAAACACCGCAGTCAATCCATCACCAATTTATTGACCTGGATCAAATTAGCTTTGGCAATCAAAAAGCACAGTAATCCTTATCTTATTTATGGAACCAACTCTAAAGGGCTAGCTCGCTTATACAATACCACAAAGGAGTCTTTTCTAGTACACGACGACTTTTGTAAAAACAAAAACACCTACATCTTCGTCGCACAAACCCAACATTGCATTAAGGGCATTTTAGAAATCATGGCTTTTAAAGTGAAAAGAATGATTAGCAAAATACGAAGAAAAAGCTTCCGTGCGAATTTCAATTTACAAACACATTCCATAATCCCCTTTCCAATTTTAGCTAAATAGTAAATCTGTTACCCCTTCTAACCAAATCGACCTTCATCTATTGTTTAGCAATATGGTGGAGGTTTTTTTATTTTCATTAAAGGGTAGATGAGGAGATAAGGTGGATGGGGCAGATAGGGTTTCCTTTTTCCGTAAGGTGGAGATAATATAAAAGCCCCTTATCTGCCCACTTCAAAAGGCGAAGTTTCCTAAGGATTATACTCCCACATCGAACGATACAATGCTATTCCATATTCGTTCCCCAGACCGGCATATCCTTTTTGGCCGATGGCAAAGCCAACTCCTTCCCCAATATCTCTTGGAAGATTTGCTCGCTTAAACCATTTACCAATTGGATTTCCATTTTCATCATAACCATCAGAAGCATCATTAGGATCAAACTCCCAAAAGTCGGTCAGTAACTCTTCGCTTATCTGAGGTTCGCCACCACCGACATAACCTTTTCCATTGATTACAAACCCAAATGTATAGGCTCTGCGCTCACCTGGAAAATCTGCTTTCCTTGCCCAGGCATGGCAGCTTGGATCATGCTCACACTCTGGGTTATATTCATAGATATCAAGCGTTCTACCTAATCCAATATAGCCTTTACCACCAATAGCAAAACCTGTAGCTTCGGATCTGTGACCACCTCCAAAATGAGTTAATTGAATCAACGCATCTGGATTAACAGCAGGGTTATATTCAAAAAAATCACTCTTCGCTGTCGCACCAGCTTGTCCAGTGCCAAAATAACCTACTGAATCATTGATTGAAAATCCTATTCCACCTATTGGAATAAGGTCAATCTGACTCGGCAAAAAACCTGCGATACTCCAGGAGTTATCAGACGGATCAAATTCCCAAAAATTTTTATCTCCCGCTCCATATCCTTGACCAACACCGAGATAGCCTTTTCCATTTATGGTGAATGCACTTCCTCCGAGAGGAGCTGTTGCACCAGGGAAAAAATCAATGGGACCTGGCCCCCACCCCCCGATGGTGTCATAAGCCCAGAAATCACTAAAAGCCGACTGTCCTCCTATTCCACTCCACCCTGCACCTACATAAGCTATCCCATTGATTACAAAACAAGAAGCAGCCGCTCTTGGGTCTCCGGGATAATCTTCTATCGGAGTCCAAAAATTAAAATCCCCATCAAAAGTATACACCTCTCCAAAAACCGTTTCTTCTTCTCCTATCGGATTCCTAAAGACTGCATATGAGCGGATGTAGTGTGGATTTATTTCTGCGGTACTATCAGCATAGTGCAAATATTTGAATTCAAAACCTTCCTCATTTTCAAATGCACCAAGTTGAATAGTGTCTGAATCAAAGCGAGGGTCATCATTTATTAGGGACCAACAAAAACCATGTTGTACTACTGTTAGACCTTTTTCTATACCAGATAAATGCCCTTTCATTTCATAATTAAAATGACCTTCATAATAAACAGGGTCGGTAAAAACAGAACCTGTCCCTGTCGAATACGTTTCCGTTTTACTATAAAAAAAACGATCATTATCTGGTGTAGCATAGGCGGCAAAATAGTTTGGGATGCCTAGTTTTACGTTTAAGACAGCATCGAAATATCCTCTAGGTTCATTGCCATTTAAAGCACCTAAACGAATAGTATTTTCAAATAAAGCAACATCAACTACTCCATCAGTGGAAGCTGTCCAATTAATACCATAAGAATAAACGCCTCCAGATACTTTTTCCAAATCTTTTATTTCACAAAAAACATGGACGGAGTCAAGAGATATTTTTATAATGGAATCTATGACAACTGGTGTGAAATCAACTCTTTGATAGCTGTCTTTTTTGCAGGTGGAGAAGAAAATTAATACTACTCCAATCAAGAAACAAAAAGCATCCGGGATATATTTTAGATTCATTTTTAATGTTTTGATTTTCTTGATCATTCAGTTAAATAAGTAAGTGGTCAATCTAATCCGAAAGTATCTTATACTCCCAAAACTCATTCGTTTTCGTAGGCCAGGAAACAAAACCTCCACCAATATATCCTTTGTTGCCGATGGCAAAGCCCATTGCATCTTTTCTTGGCAACCCAGGTAAATCAGCCAATTCTGTCCAGCTGTCATCTTCGTAGTTGTATCGCCATAATGCCTTCGTTTGACCTTGGCCTTGGGAAGCACCTGTCCCGAGATATAATTGATTATTAATTTGAAAACCAACCATACCATTAGATTTTCCACCAGGCAATTCGTTTCTTTCTTCCCAGGTATTTGTCTCTGGTTTGTAAACCCAGAAATTAGCCGATATTTGATCGCCTGCGATATAACCTCTTTGCCCGTCAGAAAAACCACCAATTAAAAAGTAATGATTGGTTCCAGGGAAATCTGGGTTTGTGATTTCCAATTCCGTCCAGCCGACTCCTTCTTCGAATTTCCAGAAATCTTTAATGTTCGATTCGTCTGCTCTTTGCCCTAAGCCCAGGTAGCCAACCTCTCCTATTGAAAAAGCGAGGACCCACTTTCGGGGCTCTCCAGGAAAGTCTGGCATAGCAGTCCATTCATCAGCCAGGACATTATACTTGTACATTTTTTTAGAAGCTGCCTCTGTGCTGTTGGTACCACAAGTTACATAAAGGTTGTTGCCTATTGCGAAGTAGCCCCCTTTATCAAGAGTAGGTCCGCTGTTTTGCTGTCTGGTTTCCCAAAGGTCATTCTCAGGGTCATATCGAAATATTTTATTTTCATAAAGACAATAACCAAAATCACCGATGCCGAAACCGAGGCCCGTTTTAGTCGCCTCAATCATCGTTCTTTTTTGATGCCACACATCATTCAGGTTTGTTTCCCAGGTTTTGGTTTCTCCATAGATAATTTGATTCCCAAAATTCAAAGAAGCAAAGGTTCTGTAATAATAGGTAGCGCTGTCCTGCAGATTATTAATGGCGGCTGAAAACGAGCCATCCGCTAAATCCTCCCTCAGGGTTACATAAGAATCTGGCGAATCACCATTAATCACGGGGTTAGCATTAATCTTTGACCAAACCACTCCCAGTTCATTTAATTCAACACTAGATTCAATTCCATAAAATGATCCATGTATCGTTGCTACTCTTCCCCGAACATAGGTTATCGAGTCCGTGGTCAGACGAATATCATTGGTAATAAAAGAAATCGTCTCGCCGTATATTTCCACATCTTCTTCTGCGATAGCGAAGCTTCTCACATAATAAGTTTCATTTTTTTCCAACATTATTAATTCACTGGTAAAAACGCCATCCACTTCTTTTGCACCTAATAATATTTTACCATCATTAATCGCAAAACTAGGATCTGTTTTACTTTTCGACCACACAAAACCATGTTGCGTTAATGCGTCTACTTTAATTCCGGTTATCTCTCCACTCAGTGTCGCTGAAACTAAAGTAACCTCTGTGGCAAGGTTTGTTTTAATATCTAAAAAATTTACTCGATCGTATTCTTTATTATTACAACTCATTAATAAAAAAATGAGCGGCAGCAAAAAAAGAGAAACATTATATAGGCTTTTTCGCATGATTTTTTATTTATTTTATTTTAAATCAGGAATATATTCCCACATCGTCCAATTGAAACCATTCCCAGAAAAATTCTCACCTCCTAAACCAACATATCCTTTTCCGTTGATATCAAAATGGACGGGGTTACCGATTACAGTACCTGTAAAATCTGATTTTTGTTTCCAGCTATCCGTCGGAATATCGTATTCCCAAAAGTTATTTTCAGGGTCGCTGGTCAAGAGGTACGCTTTATCCTCCATCCGAAAGGCAGCAAACTCTTCTGCCAGAAACAAAGAGTTTGGAATGGAAGCTTTTTCTTCCCAGGTCATTGTAGTTACATTAAAAGCGTACAGGTCGTTCGCGCCTCTACCAAAGCCCAGATATAAATAATCTTCATCTGAAAAAACAACAGATTGTTTTCGATGACCTCCAGGGAATGGAGGCATTTCCATCCAGCTATTTAAGACAGGGTCATATCTCCAGGCCTCATCTAGTTCAGGGCCATTATTGCTTATTCGAGCCAGGCAAAAATATCCTTTTCCATCTACAGCAGTTCCTACACCCCAACTACGTGCGCCACCGGGAAAAGTGGCTCTCTCCGACCAGGTTTTGTCCATCGTATTATATGCCCAGAAGCCATCTCCAAAACCATCATTTCCTCCTACGACATACAATGTATCCTCAATGGTAAATGCTGTCCCATGATTGCACAAAAAAGGAAGTGGCGTTTCATAAGCCCAAACATCCTGCTCTGGCTCCTCCTTCGGTTCATAAGTTTGCAAATCGTATTTTGACCCTGCATTATATCCTCCTCCGATGTAGGCTTTGCCATTGACTACAGAAAAATACGAACCATCACGCGTGTCGGGTACTTCTGGTTTTTGTCTCCACACATCTCCTTTAAAAAAGGAAATGGTTTCTCCATAAAAAATGTCTTTACCTATTTCTGCAAAGCCCCTTACATAATAATTATAGAGAGGAGTAACATCTGACAATTGTGTTGAAAAGGATGTATCAGAGTCAATGGATCCTAAATAAATTGGATTATCATTTTCTAAGTCTGGTTGCTCATTTCCGATAGACCAAACAAAGCCATACTTCTCCAAAACAACCCCAGGCTCAAGATTTTTAACGGTACCGAATAGTTCAAAACCACCGATC
>JBGCDT010000247.1:0-18244 GCA_045105695.1 Saprospiraceae bacterium
TTGGAGTATTTGTTTTTCTTTTTCTGCTGTTTTGTATTTCGTTTCAACATCAACGATGGCTTTTTTTGCATTAAGCCTGTTTTCCGTTTTTTGTTGTTTATGCACCTCTTCCAGTTTTTCAATAGCTTCTCTATTTCTTCCCATTTTCTTATAAATCTTATACAAGACTTCATTTACAGAGTTAATATCTTGTTGCATATTCTGCTGAACAGCCAAGTCATGAGATGCCTGAGCTTGGGTCAATGCTGAGTTGTAGTTTCCGAGATTCAATTCTGAGATTGCAATTGATTCCTGGTTTCTCATGATGAGCATTAAAGCTCCTGCTTTCTTAGATTGATCCAGACCATTTCGAGCGAGAGCTAAAGCTTCTTTGTAGTTACCCAATTTATGATTTAGAGTTCCCAGTAAAGTAGTCGGAACCATAACATCCAAACCTAACTCTTTCCGGATATCATATGCTCTTTCCGCCTCTTTCAGCCCTTCTTGATACATCACAATTGCACTATCTCTGTACAAGTCACTATTAAGTAAGGAGGTATCTGCTTTTTGCTGGTATGTATTACCTAAGTCTGTATAAATAACTCCCTGATTAGCTAAGATGTTAGCCAGGGTTTCCATATCATTATTTGTCTCTACTAATGCAATAGCTTTATTTATATAAGATTGAGATCGCTCTACATCTCCCATATAAAAGTAAACACCCGCTATGGCTAAAATGGGGTGAACTATCAAGACTGAATCCTTCTCAGATTCTAGTATTTCCATACCACTTACTAAATAGTCTATGGCCGTTTTCAACTCTCCAGCATTCATATAATAATTACCAATTTCCACATCCATTCTCGCTACCTCTCTCATATCCTCTTCCTCTTTCATTATAGCTCTTATCTTCTTTTTCAAATCGAGCCCTTCCTCTGCCCTCCCTAATTCAAGGTACGCTCTTGCTTTCAAATCAAGTGCCTGAGCGTATATTACTTTATCTTCAAGGTTTTCGCATATTTTGACAGCATGTTCAACAAGCAATAAACAGGTATCTTTACTTGACCCACAATACGCGGTAGTCACATCCCAAATAGTATCAAACTGCGCAAGTGTAGGATTATCCATTTGTATTATCCTCGCGAAATTCTCCACCGTTGGTTTTATGTAATTTTGAGCGAATACGAAAAGGGTTGCAGATAAGCAGATGAGGAGGGCTGTAATTCGTTTCATTAGTTTGTATTAGTTAGACACTCTGACATTGGTATTAATCGTAGAGTATGTTCCTGGCTTTCAACTTTGAAATATAGAGAAGTTTATTAAACCTACAAAACACACCTTCCTTCTCAATGAAAGAAGAACAACCTGATTCCCAGAAAACAGAACATCAGTGATGTGTGTGTGTAGATTAATTTCTAAATTGATAGCGTAAAGGTAGGGTTACACATTCTAAACTATTCTAGGGCCTAGATAATAAATTGCTAAGGCCCTGGCCCTAGTAAGAATGTGTATCACAGCCTAGACTAATTCCATAAAAAAGCTCAATCTTTAGTTTTAGCGGCAAATTGCACAATCCACCTTTTCGACATTCTAGCTCAATTTTCCCCAAAAAACAACGTACCTTCACCCCACTACATGGTAACAAGCATCCTAAATAAAAAACCCGTCCGGCACTTCCTCAACACAATGATGGTCCTCATTGCTATTGGTTGTGTTTTTACTCCAAACTATCTTTTCTTTAAGATCGGGTCCAGCTTTGCCGTACACATTATGTTGTCTTATCTATTTCTAGGTTTGATTTTTTTGACCTTACGACAACCAAATCTGACCTTCACCAGCTTCTTCTGCTGTGCAGGGCTTTGTTTGTTTTTAAAGTTTTATTCCAACTGGGACTGGCCAGCAGTACCTCCGCAGGATGACAAAAAGGAGGCCTTACACTTAGCCCACTTCAACGTGGCTAATGCAGAACAACCGTTCAAAGAAACAATGGATGCCGTACTAAGTACAGATGCAGATTTGATTTCTTTCCAGGAAGTAACACCTGATTGGTCTGCTGTTTTTAAAGAGAAACTAAGTACAAAGTATCCTTACTCTACTTCTATTGTTCGTCTTGACCCTCATGGATTAGCCATCTATTCAAAGGTTCCAATTACAGATATAGACACTTTCTATTTTAATGACATTCCAAATCTAGCAATCACGGTCGCTGATGAGAAACTATCTCCAGAAGGCTACCGCTTACTCAGCTCTTATAGTGAACCGCCTATTTACAGTCTTGCTTTACAAAATCTCAATGACCACATGTCCATGATTAGCAGAGAAGTAAACAAATCTACTCTACCAACTTTTGCTATTGGTGATTATAATGCGCCTCCTTGGTGGGAAGAGATTCAATTACTAGTGTCAGATTGTAATTTAAAAGATAGCCGAAGCTGTGCTACGCAAGGCCTTGATAATCTTTGGAAATACCCAGTAGATTATATCTTTCATTCCGACGATTTTGAGTGTATCTCTTTTGATAAAGTTGAGAAGACCCTCTATGGTCATCTTGGTATACAGGCTGCTTTCCAAATCAATACCACCAGAGATGAGTCTCAGGCAGCGGTTCAATAGTTTCAAATACGCCATTGCGGGAATTCGGGAAGTCACCAGTTCCCAGATGAATATGAAGATTCATATTTGCTGTGCGATTATTGCTGTGCTCTTTGGTTTTCTCTTTTCTATCTCTCCATCAGAATGGTGCTTTGTTATAATGGCTATTGCCGCTGTAATGACTGCGGAAGCATTTAATACGGCTATAGAACATTTAACGGATTTGGTATCCCCAGACCATCACCCCTTAGCTGGCAAAACAAAAGATGCAGCCGCCGGAGCAGTCCTCCTTACGGCTATAGGCGCTACGGTCGTTGGTTTGCTTATTTTTCTACCGAAAATACTGGCTTACATCACAACTTAGCTCCCTCTTTCCATTTCAAATAATTACTTAACGTTTTTTTAGCGATGAGACAGCTATTGCGGAATAGTGTTTGCACATAGGGTAAGGATATATCATATGATTTACCGAGTCACATTTTTTGATTAGGCATTCAGCAACCTCCATTTGAAACACTTATTATTCCGCTAATGACAAATTCTAATCGTACATCACAGTTTTTTGCTTTTGGGGCAGCCTTGTTTTTTTGCTTTTTAGTAAACGATACAAGTCTGTTTGCACAAAAAACAGAAACGCTTCTGGCTTCTAATGTAGCTATTCAGAAAAGCTACAAAGAGCAAAACAGTATTCCCAAATCCTTACAACGAAAGTTGAAAAGAGATGCCGCTCGACTCGCTTTGCGCATGGAAGCAAAAAAGGAAGACCTACGCTATCAGAATATTTTCATTCCGAGAGCGAATATGGAAAACATCTACAATGTACTTTCAAGTATTTATCTTCAAGATGAAACGGCACAGTCCATCGCTAAATGCAACGTTCACACTTTTCCAAATCCATCTATTGACCATGTCGTTATTACTTTCGACAGAAACGTGGAATGGGCTGCTCCATTAAGAGATGGAATTAGTGAAACAGATAGTGAAGAGATCAACGAGCTGCTCGAAGAATACGATTTGATTATTGAGAAGCATGTTCAGTGGAACGACACAGAGGATGCAATCACCATTCGCTCTAAAGGCCCTTTGAACATGGCTGCTTTGGCCAATGAATTTTACAACGTAGACGGCGTAAATACAATAGACTTAGGAATCCCAAGTGTTGGAGGAAACGACATAAACATTTTCCGAAAGGCAGAAGGTTGGGAAGTACAATATGTTCTTCGCTTTGGTTCTTACATCAGTGGAGATGGTAAAATCCACATCTGGACTTACATGGCCACAGACGAAGGAGAGGTTCGTTTTATTTCCGAAACGGGTGATCCTGTACCTGAGTGGATGCGTTGTCATTTTGAGTGGCAACCATTAGTGAGCAAGGGTTAAGCCTTTAATCAGCAAAAAATATAACAATCCATTTACATGGAAAAGCTTAAAATTCGGGTAGTCCGAATTTTAAGCTTTTTTATTTAGCTTTGCTCGTAAACGAAACCACGTTATGGAATTTATTTGCCTTCCCTTTTATGAGCTAAGCCTTGACCAACTGTACGCCTTACTGAGATTGCGTCAGGAAGTTTTTATAGTTGAGCAAAATTGTCCATACCTCGATACCGATGGCAAAGATCAATCATCGCTACATCTTCTTGGTTTTTACGAGAATGAACTAGTTGCTTATACTCGCATAGTTCCAAAAGGTATTTCTTATGAAAAATATGCCTCTATTGGTAGAGTCATTACGAGTGACAAAGTAAGAGGTAAAGGATTTGGGAAGCTACTTATGAATACTTCTGTTGAAAAACTACATCAACACTGGGGCAAACAATCTATTAAAATTTCTGCTCAATCCCACCTTGTTCCTTATTATAATTCAGTTGGTTTTGAATCTACGGGTGAAGAGTATCTGGAAGATGATATTCCACATACCGCTATGGTAATGTCAGTTGAATCGTAACGCTGAGTAATTCGCTTACCCTCTACCTATATTCCATGATCAGAGAAGAAGGCAATTGTATAAAAAAACAGTTCTGAAACTCCTACAATTATTATCCGTTTCGTACTTTTAGCACGCAGGTAAACCAGTTATTTTCAAAGCAACTACTTGCAATTTATTCCATACTAAAAACTCATACATGACTGCCATAGACGCGAATATTCAGGAAAAAGTAACTCATTGGTTAAACAGCAACATTGATGAAGAAGCCAAGACTGAAATCAGAAGAATGCAGAATGCTGATGATAAGGACGAGCTGATAGATTCTTTTTACAAAGATCTGGAATTCGGAACAGGTGGGCTCAGAGGGATTATGGGGGTCGGTTCTAACCGAATCAATAAATATACGCTGGGGATGGCAACTCAAGGTTTTGCCAATTACCTCAACCAATCCTTTCCAGGTAAAATCATTAAGGTGGCCATCGCTTACGATAGTAGAAACAATAGTCAGTTCTTTGGGGAAATCACTGCTGGTGTTTTTTCCGCTAACGGTATTCATGTTTACTTATTCAAAGAATTGCGACCTACGCCAGAATTATCTTTTGCAATTCGTGAATTAGATTGCCAAGGGGGTGTAGTTTTAACAGCTTCGCATAATCCTAAAGAATACAACGGTTACAAAGCCTACTGGGAAGATGGTGGACAAGTAACTCCTCCACATGATAAAAACATTGTAGCTGAGGTAGCAAAAATAAATAGTGTAGACGAGGTTAAATTTGAAGCAGACGAGAGCAAGATCAGTCGAATTACAGCACTGATTGACCAACCTTACTTGGAGGCTGTTGCTTCCAATGTAGTCTCTCCAGAAGCCATTGCTAATCAGCATGATCTTAAAATTGTCTTCTCCCCTATTCATGGAACAGGAGGAACAATGGTTTTACCTGCACTTAAGAAAATTGGTTTTACACAAGTACATGAGGTAAAAGCACAAGCTACCCCTGATGGAAATTTCCCTACAGTTATTTATCCAAACCCTGAGGAAGCGGAGGCAATGAGCATGGCTTTGAACATGGCAAAAAACATGGATGCAGACCTCGTTATGGGAACTGATCCTGATGCAGATCGCGTAGGGATAGGTGTAAAGAACCATCATGGCGAATGGCAATTAATGAATGGAAATCAAGCGGCGAGTTGCATGATTTACTATTTGCTGAAAGCATGGAAAGCGAAGGGAAAACTGAATGGCAATCAATACATTGCGAAGACCATTGTAACTACAGATCTGCTGGATACGATGGCCGCTTCTTTTGATGTAGAAACCATTAATACATTGACTGGATTCAAATACATTGCTTCTGTCCTTTTGGAAAATGAAGGGAAAAAAGAATTCATTGGTGGTGGAGAAGAAAGCTATGGTTACCTTGTTGGTGATTTTGTGAGAGACAAAGATGCGGTTATCTCTTGTGCTGTTCTAGCAGAGGTAGTTGCTTATGCAAAAGATGAAGGGAAGAGTCTTTTCGATATTTTGATGGAAATCTATATGCAGTTCGGCATGTATCGGGAATCCCTGATTTCTATAAAGCGAACAGGTAAAAAGGGAGCTGAGGAAATCCAACAGATGATGGCTGACCTTCGCGCCAATCCTCCTTCGAAGATAAATGGAAGTGCAGTGGTAACGATGTTTGATTATCAATCTGGCAAATCAACAACACTAGCCTCTGGGAAAGAAGTAAATTTAGACTTTCCAAAATCAAATGTTTTACAATTTATTACAGAAGACGGAAGTAAGATTTCAGCTCGGCCTTCAGGCACAGAACCTAAGATCAAATTTTACTTTAGTGTAAAAGCACCATTAAAAGACAAGGCTTCTTTCGACAAAGTGTATGCTCAGTTGGGTGACAAGATTGACAATATTATTAAGGACATGGATTTGCAATAACAACCAAAAGTAACACTTACATAACAATACTTTGACGGAAACTTACAGACATAAAGGATTAAGAAGAAAATTGGTAGAATCGCTTCGCAATAGAGGAATTACGAACGAGGCGATTCTCCAAGTCATCAATACCATCCCCAGACACTACTTCCTTGACAAGGCTTTTGAGGAATGGGCTTATCAAGACAAAGCCTTCCCGATTGGTAATAAGCAGACCATCTCTCAACCTTATACCGTTGCTTACCAAACAGATTTGTTAGCTATAAAAAAACGAGACAAGGTGATGGAGATTGGAACTGGTTCTGGCTACCAGGCCGCTGTTTTGGCTGCCTTGGGAGCACGAGTTTTTTCAATAGAAAGACAAGAAGCACTACATAAAAAAGCTAAATCATTTCTACCAAAGCTAGGATACCCAAGTATTCGTCTGTTTTATAAAGACGGTTATAAAGGTTTGCCAGAGTTTGCTCCTTTTGATAAAATATTGGTTACGGCCGGAGCGACTAAAGTGCCTGAAGCTTTAAAACAGCAGTTAAAAATCAAAGGCCTCCTCGTTATCCCGGTAGGAGATGCTAAACGTCAACAGATGCTGCGCATTACTCGAATATCAGAAACAGAATTTATGGAAGAGGCCTTTGATCTATTTGCTTTCGTTCCTTTTAAAGAGGGCGTAAACGGTGTGCGCTAATCCACCTTCCGACCACTAGCCGTTCGACTCTTCACTTTTTGTTTTTTAACTTTTTTGAGATTTACCATCAGGTTTGCATAAGAGCTGTTGGATGGAGTGTAATATTTTTTATCGCCATAAGTTAACTCTCCTTTTTGTCTATCCCATTTGGAAGCCATAAGTGCATAACTATCGCCTCGCTTAGGATTAGGTCCAAAAATCAAGTATCGACTAGAACGGCTATCCTCAAAGCAAACAGCAAAACGATTTTCCTTTGGAAGTTTGACCAGAACACCAGGAGTGTGCTTTTTTATAATAATCTTTTCTACCTCTGCATCACTGACTACTTTAATTTCACCAGACTCAATTTTTGATCCACTCCGCTTTTTCTGCTTTACCAGTTCAACATCCTGAGAAATATAAAATTGGATTTTTTTCAGGTCTTTTTCAGTCCATCCATTCTCCTGCTGAAGTTCTTGGGTAAACGGAGTTAGCTTAGGCGTACAGGATGATAATCCTAAAATCAATAAGCTAGAAAACAGTAAGACTATATTTATTCTTTTCATACGAATGATAATTTTTAGGTGAAATAGAATTCTATAAACGCTAGAATCATGGAGCAAAATTTGCAGTAAATTCATTTAAATTACGAATACAGGTTAACAAACGTTGGTATTTTAAGTACCAGATCAAAATTTTTATTTCTATTTTAAATGAAATCCTAATCTAGGATTTTTTCAACAGTTAATCTGTCCGAATGTCTGAAAAAACTTGTTATTAATGAAATATCAGTTAACTATTAGTGTCACAGATTCGCATTTTTAATTAATCTTCCAAACAAAGAAAAATGCAACTTAGTATAAGATTTTGAAGTCAGGCTAAGTACACAAAGACCCTCATCTCATAACTCCCGTTAATCCCGGAACTAATTAGACATTCTTTTTTTCCAAAAGTTAATTCTAATTCAATTTTTATGCGAATGTTACCAAACCGAGCCAGAGGTTTCTTATTAAAACCTAACCTTATCTTATTCCTTCTTACGGCACTCTTTACGAGTAGCCAAGCAGAAGTCGAGTACATCATTCCACTCAATGCCAAAGAACATAAAATTGGTAATATGCTGGAGTGGACCACTTCCTCAGAAATTAATAGTCATAATTTCGTAATTGAAAAGTCACTGGATGGTGTCGATTTCATAGATATCGGCTTGCTTGATGCAGCAGGTATGTCTGGTGAGAAAAAAGGCTATCGTTTCCTTGACATGGACATGAATAACGACCGTGCCTTGTATCGACTAAAGCAAGTTGATCTAGACGGACGACAAAATTATTCTCAGACAGTTTTACTCAATCGTTTGATACCCAATCAATTTAGTGTTGTTGCTATGAGCAGAACTTCATTTGATAAGACATTTGAAGTAACACTTGATATTATCGCCGACGTTACGATGGAAATTAAAATTACCGACTTGGAGGGAAATATTATCCAGGAAAGAAAGGAGCAAATTGAATATGGTCTAAATGACATCAAACTTGACTTTACAGATGAACCGATTGGAATTTATAAAATTGCAATCCTGGTAAAAGACGAAGAAGAGTTTCTAGTTGTTCAAAAAACCGACGAAGGCGAAGAAATGCCAAACCCAGTTGCGAGCAGCAGAAAACAGACAGGAGGATAAAACGAAAAAATATTTCATTATTTACGATATACTGCCGAACAGCTTTCAAGTTGTTCGGCAGTTTTATTTTACGTTGAGTAAATAAGCATTCCTGTTTCTTAACCTCTTCTTTCTTTTTTCCGTTTAGATTAGCAGTTATCTTTATATTTGCAATTGAATAATATTGCTGTGTATCAGCAACCTGACTAACAACCTAAAACAACACACATGTCATTAATAAAATCTATTTCCGGAATTAGAGGAACCATCGGAGGCTCTGCCGGAGACAATCTCACTCCTCAGGATATAGTAGAATGTACAGCTGCCTTTGGCTATTGGCTTTTGCAAAAGAAAAACACACCAAAAGTAGTCATTGGTCGAGACGCTCGTATCTCTGGTCCTATGGTCAATCAATTGGTTTGCGCAACTTTGAATTCTTTGGGGATTGATGTAGTTGACCTTGGTATGTCTACCACTCCTACGGTAGAAATGGCTGTTCCAGCATTAGGAGCAGGCGCTGGTATCATCATCACTGCCAGCCATAATCCAGCTCACTGGAATGCCCTAAAGTTCCTAAACGAGAAGGGCGAATTCATTTCCAAAGCAGATGGAGAAAAATTATTGAACCTACTTGCAGAAGGAGCCATTCGGTATGAATCTGTTGATAAGCTTGGTTCCTACCAGCAAATGGACGGTTGGATTGAAAAGCATATTGACATCATTTTAGAAATGCCACTTGTAGATGTAGAGGCGATCAAAGCGAAAAAATTTAGAGTAGTTGTTGATCCTGTAAATTCATCTGGAGCTATTTCTATACCTGTGCTTTTGGAAAAACTAGGCTGTGACTGCATTATGATAAATGGCGAACCCAATGGTCATTTCGCACATAATCCAGAGCCACTTGCGAGTCATTTAGTAGAATTATCAGAACGAGTCGTCAGTGAAAAAGCAGACTTTGGTATTTCTGTAGATCCTGATGTGGATCGCTTAGCCTTGGTGAATGAAGACGGGACGATGTTTGGAGAAGAGTATACACTAGTTGCTGTAGCTGATTATATTCTTTCTAAGAAAAAAGGAAATACGGTTTCTAATCTTAGTTCTACAAGAGCATTGAGAGATGTGACTGAAAAGCATGGCGGGAAATATTATGCCTCTGCGGTAGGCGAAGTGAATGTGGTGACTAAAATGAAGGAAGTCGATGCAGTAATCGGAGGAGAAGGAAATGGTGGAATCATCGTTCCTGAGTTGCACTATGGTAGAGATTCTTTAGTCGGAATCGCATTGATACTGGCGCACCTTGCGGAGCAAAATGTTTCTTTAGGTACTTTGAAAAAAAGCTATCCTTTGTATCACATGGTAAAAGATAAAATTCAGTTGAGTCCAGATTTAGATTTGAATCAAATACTAAAAGGCATGGAGGAAAATTTCAAAGACTATGATTGCAATACCATAGATGGTTTGAAAGTCAACTTTGAAGACAGCTGGGTTCACATGCGCCGCTCGAACACGGAGCCGATTGTACGAATTTATTCTGAGGCTCCTTCGACAGAGAAAGCGAGAGAACTAGTAGAACAAGTGAAAGCCGGCATTCAAGGGTTACTCAGCGCTTAACGTAATCAAATTGTTATAACAATACACTTACAAATAACAAAAGGAAGGCTACATCATTTTTTTGATGTAGCCTTCTTCTATTAAAACGTGAATTTCTTTAGTTCTTTACTTCACAGTCAAGCTGTACTTCTCTGTTGGATTCAGTGGGCAGAAGTATTCATAAGATCCAGCCTCTAGGTTGACGATATTCGTTTTAGATGTCTTTCCTTTTGCAACAGGAGCTTTTACATATGCTGCTTTGATATGGTCAGTTGCTTCGTATTGTCCTTTTGGTACTAGCACAAAACCCACTTCATGATCAACACCTTCATTTGCTATTTCAAATTCATACTGTCCAGCTTCTAACGTAAGAGATTCGTTTTTGAACATCCCAGGAACCTGTGTCAACTTTACAGTCTTTATTTTATCAGAAACAGTTAGGCTGTACTTTGGCGTTGGGTTCAATGGACAGAAGTATTCGTATTCTCCTGCTGCTAGGTTGACTACGTTTGTAGTAGAAGTTTTGCCAGTAGCAACTGGAGCAGTTACATAAGCTTCTTTGATATGATCGGTTGCGTCGTATTTTCCTTTTGGTACCAGTACGAATCCAACTTCATGATCGACGCCGTTATTGGAAATATCGAACTGATACTGACCAGAAGCTAGAGTTAGTTCTTGGGTTTGGAAAGCTCCTTTGGTTTGCTCCAATTGTACAGTTTGTACTTGAGCGTTCATAGTTGTGGAAGAAAAAATGCTTACGAACAATGCGAGAATAAATGTGATCTTTTTCATGATAATTTGATTTTAGATTTTTTTAAATTTTTAATAATTAATGTGTTTACTGTTTGTCTGAATGACTGATGCAAAGATGGGCTGAAATGGGAGGCCATTATAGGTGCATTGTTCCCTCGAAATGGTAGATACTTCCTTACTTGCTTTTCAAACATAAAAAAACGCCTGTTCCTAAGTAGAAACAAGCGTTTTTTAGGCTCCAATCAGATATCTAAATTAGCTAATCATCATTTTACTTTTTCTAAAAGCACTAGGACTTTGCCCTTCTTGCTTCTTAAAAAACTTAGAAAAATGCCCAGCGTCTTTGTATCCCAGGTCGTAAGCGATTTCTTCTGTAGATTTATTAGAGTACAAAAGAAGTCGTTTTGTTTCTAAGACCACTCGATCGTGTATAACAGAAAGCGGCGTTTTACTTCCGTACTTATTAAATAGATTCGACAAAGTCTTTGGTGACTTAAAAAGCAAATCTGCATAGTCTTTCACCTGATGCTTTTCTCGAAAGTGTTGTTCTACTAAAATATTATACTGACGAATAACATCCATCTGAGCGTTAGGAATATCAGGTTCTTGTAAACCTTTTTTAACCATACGAGTAGAGATAATCAACAGTCGCTTCAACAAAGACCGCAGCATCTCCCCTTGCAGATGATCCTTAACTTTAAAATCTTCTACAAAAAAATAATGCAGCAGTGCAAAATCCTTCTGCTCCTTCCCATTCAGTTTCACTACCTGAGGTTGCGCAGATCCAAAGAACAAAAAGCCGTTACAAGACACTTGCTCATCATGAGTCTGAATGCAAAAAAACTGTTTATTGAAAACATAAGAAACCAAGCCCTTCTCCTCCATCGGTACTTCCACTATATTCAATGGCGTACAAAAGATCACTTCGTCTTTTTCCAAAGTAATATCATAACCATCTGCTTTCACCGTCACCGATTTATCCTTACACCAAAGTATTTTGAACAGTCCTTTTTGCGAAAGCAAATCCTGCGCAGGGTGACAATTAAAATCTGTTAGTATAAATATGTCTTCGTCTTTAATCGTCGAATATTCGAGTTTCATAATTATTTTTTTTGAGGTGGATGGGACCTATAAGGAAGATAAGGTTCCTTTATTACGCGCTCAATTTTAGCTAAACGAAAACCTCATCTACCCTATCTACCTCATCTCCTTATACACCTTATCGTACCTTTCAAATCCCACAAACATAATCATATTCCAATAACCAACGACAAAAAGCAGTGCGTCCTGTCGGCGCAACTGCTCTTGTCGAATTCAGTTCTTGGGTTTGTTTAAGTGTTGCCTATCGTTGGTTTTCAGTAGTTGGGATTAAGTGATTAAAATTCAGGGAATTGAATGACTAAGCGTTTGCTACCTCCAGTGGCTGAGCCGCTGGGAAGTCAACAGGTACCTTAGTCGTACTGTGTATGTAGTTAGAAATTGTTTTTTCTCCTACCAAAGTGATGGTGTCGATTAGATTTTCTTTCGTCCAACCTGCATTTAGGAAGTTCTCCACTACGGCAGAATCTGTCGCTCCTCTCTTTTCCGTGATGTTCTTAGACAGTTTTGCCAAAGCATCTAATTTTGTATCGAACGAAGCTGATCCTCCGCGTAGTTCTAGAATTTGATCTGACGTAAATCCATTCTTACCAGCGATTGCCGTGTGAGCTGCTAGGCAGTAATCGCAAGCATTGACTTGGCTAACTGCTAGATTTACGACTTCTTTTTCTTTAGCTTTTAATGACGTTTTAGCGTTTGCAAAATTTAGGTAGTTACCTAGTGCGTTTTCACTGTGAGCGTAAGTCGCGTAAAGATTTGGAACGAAGCCCAATGCTTTTTGAAGATTATCGAAAATGGCTTGGTTGTTCGGTGTTACTTGGTCTCTAGTTGGAACATTAATTTGATTAGTCATGATAAATTGTATTTAGATTTTTTGAATGAAATTAAGGAAGTGTTTGTTTCCCTTTGTTGTCGATACAAAGATGCGGGCATTCATTCGTCTCCTATAGGTGCATTCTTCCCGTGTATCGGTTCATTCTTCCCTAAATCAATTTTTCATGGTTTTTTTCAAGCTAAAGTTCGCTTTTATCAGAAAAATTAAAGCACTTTCCCAAAAATTCAGGAGCGTCCTCTTCGTGCTAAAAAGAAACTTTGCATCAGCTCCCGACACTCCGCTTCCATCACTCCAAAAGAAACGGCTGTTCGGGGATGTAGCATCTTTTTGCCAAAGCGCATGAAACCTCCTTTATCATCTCCAGCGCCATAAACCACTCGCCCCATCTGCGCCCAGGCAGATGCTCCGGCACACATGGTGCAAGGTTCGATGGTGACATATAAGGTACATTCATTGAGGTATTTGTTTCCCAATCCGTTACAAGCGGCAGTGATGGCTACCATTTCTGCGTGAGCTGTTACGTCGCAAAGTTGCTCTGTGTTATTATGTGCGCGGGCGATGATTCGGTTGTCGCAAACAACCACCGCTCCTATCGGTACTTCTCCGACTTCGTAAGCTTTCTTTGCTTCGATCAGCGCCTGCTTCATAAAGTATTTATCATCGAATGGTTCTAACATAGTAAATCTGAGTTTTTGTGTTTCCGAACTTATAATCTGTTTAAATTTCATGTGATCGCAAAATTAACAATTTTGTTTTGGCAATAATATTGAATCACCTAAAATTGAATTAAGAACCCAATACATACTAAACATAAAGCATGGAATGGAAAACCCTTTCTGAGCCAGACCGTCGTTTCTGGCCTTTGTTATTTCTCGGATTTTTTCTGATTTTATTTGTTGCTGAGCTACTGGAAAAAAGTATGTTCATCGATGGCGTTTGGTATGCCGTTATCTCAAACAATCTGGCAAATGGAGTGGGCAGCTTTTGGCAACCTCAGTTTTCCAGCACTATCTTTTCTGAGTTCCATGAGCATCCGCCGTTGATCTTTGGAATACAAGCTTTGTTTTTTAAATTATTTGGAAATCATTTTTTAACGGAGCGAATATTTAGCGCTGTGCTATACATTCTACTTGCTCTTACAATAACTTCACTTTGGAGAAAGGCCCTCCCCAAAACAGCTTCTTATCGTTACTTGATTTTTCTTCCTTTGATCCTATGGCAAGCCAACATAGTTAACTATTTCTTTTTACCTGCTAATCTTTTAGACACCCCTTTAGCTATACTATCTGCTTTGGCAATTTATTCCCTATGGATTTCTACCAGATCAAAAAACCCTTTATCTTATTTAATACTGGCAGGAGTTATACTAGGGCTTTCCATATTAACAAAAGGAGTAACTGGATTATTTCCACTAGCATTTATACTTTTACACTGGGTCTTATTTAGGCCTTATGATTGGAAAAACATGGTTGTTCGATCTCTAATGGTTGTGGCAAGTCTAACTTTATTTTTTGCCATTCTCTTTTTATTTATTCCATCTTCAGTCGATTCCTTAAAAAAATACTTAGATGTCCAGTTACTCGCTAGCCTGAGTGGAGAGAGGCGATTGTACTATTACCAGACCAATCGATTATATATTATCGGACAATTGTTTTGGGCCTTACTACCTATGATTTCTTTTTCTCTTGTAATTGTTTTATTAGAAAAAGCATTAAGATTAAACCCAGTAGTTAATAAAAGATTAAATAAGAGAACAGCATTACTATTCATCTTAATTGGCTTAAGTGCATCTTTACCAATCATGATTTCTCCACGACAAGCATTACCTTACCTAATTCCATCATTAGTTTACTTCAGCCTAGCCGTAGGTGTTTGGACGGCTCCCAAAGTAGAAGCTTTATTAAAATGGCTAAGATCCCGTCAATTCCCTTTCATTAAAATAATCGAACTGAGTGCTTTCTCATTATGTTTTTTAGGTTCTTTTTTGATAATTAAAAACTTCGACACTTCTAATAACAGAGATTTAGAAGTAATTGAAGATGCAAAAACAATAGGAAATTTAACTGGTCCGAATCAGATCATTTCTTCAACTACTTACGACATGTACATCTCAGGATACTTGATGAGATTTCACAACATAAACCTCGACACAGTAAATAGGGAATACCAATATTTAATAACAAAAAAAGAAGAACCACTAACTTCCCCCAAGTTCAACATAGTAGCTGTGGAAACAAATAAATACTTAATCTACAAAAGAAACACAGTCTTGGGCGAAAAACAACAGTAAACATATGACTAATACAATCATAGAAAAAGCTACGCTTACTAACAATAGGTTAGATGAAAAAACACATCAATCGCATTGGATTTCTAAAGAAGTATATTTTCAGTCCTTCACAGCATTAAACCAAGAAGAAATAAAACTAGTGTTCCAATGGCGGAACCATCCAGATATCAAAAAGTGGATGTTTACCAAAACGTCAATTACGATTGACAATCATTTGAAATTTATTTCAAATTTAATACATCAAAAAGAAAGTTATTACTGGTTGGTAAAAGATCGAGAAAAAGAACTTGGCGTTGTTAGTTTAGCAAAAGACAAGCTCTTTGGAACTAAATGGGGGTTCTATTTAAATCCAGATTATTTTGGAAGCGGTTATGCTGTAGATTTAATTCACCATGCACTATATTTTTTCTTTAAAAAAATAGGTCTACAACAACTAAATGGCTTTGTAAATTGCTATAACGTAAACTCAATATTATTACATCATCTTTTCGGAATCAGACATATTCTCTATACCTATCGCCGAAATAAAAACCAAAAAGAATGCTATAGTTTAAGACACATCACTGCAAGTCAGTGGCAGCAACAAGACAATGATATAAAAGAAATGAAACAGAAAATAATAGTAAACAAAAAGGCGATCCAAAACTACAAGAAGGTAGTATTAACAGAATTAGAATATCTACAAGAAAACAACGTCTCACCAAACAACGAGAATAGCATGCTCATTATATAGCACCATTATCTACAAATAAATTCTGACCAGTAACTGCACAGCTCTCTTGCATTAAATAATCAATAGCATTTACGACAGAAGCAACAGCTACTGGTTTTTTCAGCGCTGTTCTTTTAAATATTCTATTCCTTTCTTCCGTGGTGTAAGCTGCACTCATTTCCGTCTCCATAAAACCAGCAACGATACAATTCGACCGAATCCCTTTTCTGCCCCATTCACGAGCCGTATTTTTTGAGAAGGCTTCTAAGGCACCTTTCGTAGCAGCATACATAGCCAAACCTTTGTATCCAGTGTGCGCACTAATGGAAGAAAGGTGAATTAAGTTCCCTGCTGTTCTATGACGAACCATATTTCGGATCACATAATTCGTCAGAAGGAAAGGAGCAAAAACATTGAGTTGAAAAGTCTGCTCTAGCTTTTCAATATTCAAATTGGTAACCAAATCGCTATATGCTGTAGCTGCATTATTAACTAAAGCGTGCAGTAATATTTCTTTAGGGATAAAATCATTAAATACTTTTTCTTTCAAATTCTCTAAGTCTGATAAATCGAATTGCAATAATTTCAATCGATTCGGGTAAATCAATTTTAATGATTCCAACTCTTTAGAACAGCTTCTGGAAACACCATAGATACAATGCCCCCGAGCTAATAAAAACTCACTAGTTGCTAGTCCTAAACCTCTGGAAACTCCAGTAATTAAAATATTTTTACTCATGGGTTCTATTCAATTTCATACTAGGCACTCTTCTTCATCTTTCCAGTCTTCGTCAAACTGACCTGCTCCACAACCTTAATTATCCGAGGCACTTGGTAGCTTGGTAAAAACTTAGACAATTGATATTTTAATTCCCTTACAGAAATAGTATCATTTAATTCTAACTCACAACAAATTAAGCTTCCGGTAATTGAATTTTTTCTTACAAAAACATTAGATCTTCTCACCAGAGGTATCTGATCTACCACTTGTTGTACCGAATTCAAGTTCACTCGCTGTCCACCTACATTAACAAAGTCAACCTTTCGACCAACAAATTTAAATTGATGCTTATTCACCATTTTTATTTTATCTCCAGTAGCAATCCATTGCTCTTTTTCTGAATTTAAACTTCCTCTATAAAGAGATCGGTGAACATACAATTCACTTTTAATTACTTTTAAATAATTAATTAACTCACCTGTTATTTTAAAATAAATACTGTTCGACACCATTAAGGTTCCTGTTTCTGAACTCGCAAATACATTATTTAATTTCGCAAGAGGAAACCTTTTCCTTAAGCTAGTTATTAACTTTAAACTTACGATTTCTCCTCCAAGAGTAATTCTTCTCATACAAAGATCATATTCCAGGTATGGTAATATCATTTTATAAAACGTAGGAGTAGCGGAAATGTGAGAAACTTTATTTTCAGAAATAGCCAAGGCTATTCCCTTACCTTTTAAACCAAATAAATTCACGAAAACATTACCATTAATAAAAGCTTGAAAAAACACTTTTAAGCCTCCCATATGTGAAGGATGATAGGCATTTACCCAGACATCATTAACATACTCTTCAGATCTTCTAGACTGATTAAATAGCATTAAAAAAGGAATCTCTATTTTTTTAGATTTTCCAGTTGTTCCTGAAGATTGCAGAAAAATTGTCGCACTAGATTGCTCTAACATCGTAATTAGATCAGTATGACTTGAGATCCTACTTTCTCCATAAAACTCAGAAATTAAATTTTCCTCTGCAGGGAATCTGGCGTTCACCTCTATTTCCGATTCTTCATGTAGTATACACAAGATCAAGTTGGTATAAAATCCAAGTAAATCATTTTTATTAAAAAAGCGACTATAACATCTTTGCTTTTGAAGATGATCTAAAAAAAAAGAATAAGAATATTTTTCACCAGTAGCGGGAATGATTAAGAATAGATCATTCATCTTTTAATTTTTTTGTAGATATCGCCAATTGTAGTAACCACTCCGTCTTCAAAAACATCAACATCAAAAGCATCTTCCAAACGAATCATCAATTCGGCCATTTCCATGGAATCTAATTCCAAATCATCTCTAAGCTTAGTATTTACAGTGAGTGGAATTTCACTGTTCCAGGTAGGTTTATTTTCTTCACAGACAAGCAATACAATATCATTTATCTGCTGCTCTATTTGTTGGATCTCTATCATAATAAATTCTTTTTGT
>JBGCDT010000248.1:0-10425 GCA_045105695.1 Saprospiraceae bacterium
GATTTAGCTAGAATCATCCTAGGAATAGCTCTCAAATATACACTCTACGCTACATTTCGCTGACAATCCTCTTCCATTCTTTTTTACCATCCTTTTTTTAATCTCGCCACAAAAAAGGAAACAACACAAAAGCCATCCCTAGCAAAATTCCATCTATCGCCAGCAATATCAAAATGTCTTTCATGATACTAGTATCTGTTAGTAATCCCAGTGCATTTGCAGAAATCTTTATCAAGGTCATTAATATTGGAATAACAATTGGGAAACTCAGAATCGCCATCAAGGTTCCACTGTTATTTGCTTTTGCAGCAATGGCAGAAACGAAGGTAATGGCAATGGATAAACCTAGGCTTCCTAACACTAAGGCGGTAATGAACTGCCCCGGTCGCCTCACCGGATTTCCAGCTACTAAACTGAACGCTCCATAAGCCAGCAGAGATATAGATAACAATAGTATTACATTGTACAGAATCTTTGACAGAATGATGGCCGTCGGATTAGTGAGGACATAGTAATACAACTGTCGGTTGCCACTCTCCTGAACAAAACTTTTAGCCACTGCATTTACGGAAGCAAACAACATTACGATCCAAAACAAAGTATTCCAAGCCATTGCATTGACATTGATAAAGGCGATGTATACAATGAAAACGGTTGAAATTACATAGAGTAATATCCCTCCAATGGCGTACTTCTGACGCAACTCGATGAGAATTTCCTTTCGTAGTAAAAAAGCTATTTCTTTTAGTAGTGTCATTCAGAGGCTAATGTAGTCTTAATTGATGGATTTCGGAAAGAGGTATTGTTTGTTTTATGTAAGATTCAAATGGCATCTGATTAATAAGATAACTTTTCATAGAAGCTATCGTTAATTCACAAAAAAAGACATTAAATATATTTATAAAGTATACTCTGATAAATATGTGGTAATATTGCAATATTAAAAAATTAAATCTCAAATTATGAAAAAAGCTTTTTTACAATTAGTTCTTTTAGTATTCCTTGCTCCTGGTTACATGCTTGCGCAGGATTATACGCTTTCTGCTTTCAGTGAACCCTATAGTGACATTGCCAGTCCTATATCAGTTAATGATGGTTTGATCTGGGACGATCCTAGTTATCTAGTACCCATTGGATTTGACTTTACCTTTTTAGATGTTACATTCAATGAACTGAAATTTGATGGAGATGATGGCTTTTTGCTAGGGAATTCAATCACGAGTCCAGATTCGGCAGTAGGATTTATCTTGAACGGCCTAGACATGGTAGACCGGGCATTTGATCTTGGGGAAGGAGAGCCTGGATCTTTATCTCCGATCTCTTATCAAACTACTGGTACAGCTGGAAATAGAATCTTTGTTTTAGAATATAAAAACGTCGGTTTCTTTGATGATGGTTATGACAACTCTGGTGTTTATGAGGATTTTGCAAACATTCAACTTTGGTTTTATGAAGAAGATGGTGCTGTAGAATATCGCTTTGGAGAAAGCTCATTAACCAACTTACAAATGATTTATGAAAGTTACAATTACGATTTCTTTGCTATCTATGCTATAGGCATCACCGATCAAGGTGGTGACTTTATTACAGCCTCGGATATACTTAGTATTGAAGGAATGGGGACAAATGTCATGTTCGGAGACTTACAGAATTACGGTAGTTTTCTAGATGCTAATATCCCTGATGGTACCGTTTACCGCATTGCTGGAATGACTTCATCTAATACGGAGCTAAATGGCGCAACGAAGACCGTACAAGTTTCTCCAAATCCAACTTCTGGTCTCTTGCAAATCATTACTAACATTGCTGACGAAAATATACGCACTGTACAAATCATGAACAACAACGGCCAAACGCTTCAAACTTATGAAAATCTGAACAACATAGATATCAGCAATCTTCCTGCTGCAGGTTATATTCTTCAGATTAATACTACCGAGGGTGTATGGAATGAGCGGATTGTAAAATTCTAAATTCTTTGGAATACTAGCACATAAAAAAGCCCCGATTTTCTTTACAGAAAATCGAGGCTTTTTATTTTTCTAACAATACTATTACGCAATCACTGGTCCCGCATCTACAATTTCCTTCGCCGTTGCAGCAGCATATTGCTTAAAGTTATTATCAAACAATGTTGCTAATTCAGTAGCTGTTTTGTCGTACTCAGATTCATTCCGCCAAGTGTCTCTAGGATTTAGAATTGCGTTGGGAACATCTGGGCAAGACTTAGGCATTGACAAACCAAACACAGGATGCTTTTGGTAATCAACCTTATTAAGCTGACCATTGAGAGCAGCCTTAATCATAGATCTTGTGTAAGACAATTCTATTCTATGACCTACGCCGTAGCCGCCACCAGTCCAACCAGTGTTGACCAACCAGACGTTGATCTTTCCATCGCCAGAACGAGATCCCTGACGAATCTTGTTACCCAATAGTTCTGCATATTTTGCAGGATGCAATGGCAAGAAAGGTGCGCCAAAGCAGGAAGAGAATGTTGCCTCTGGCTCAGTGATTCCTTCTTCCGTTCCAGCAATCTTAGCAGTGTAACCACTCATAAAATGATACATCGCCTGCTCTGGAGAAAGTTTGCTAATTGGAGGCAATACCCCAAAAGCATCACAAGTCAAAAAGAAAATATTCTCAGGGACATCACCTCGTGATTTGAACATGATGTTATCGATATGATAGATCGGATAACTGACACGTGTGTTTTGTGTTATAGAAGTATCTGCATAATCGACAGTGCAACCATCTTCTTTGAAACCAACGTTTTCCAACATGGCTCCAAACTTAATTGCCTTAAAAATTTGTGGTTCTTTAGAAGCAGATAGATCAACTGTTTTTGCGTAGCAACCACCTTCAAAATTGAAAACGGATTCCTTAGACCAACCATGCTCATCATCTCCGATCAAACGTCTTTCAGGATCAGCAGATAAAGTCGTTTTACCTGTTCCGGAAAGGCCGAAGAATAAACAAGTGTCTCCGTTTTTACCCGTATTTGCAGAACAGTGCATGCTCAAAACATTCTTCTCTGTTGGCAATACAAAGTTCAGTACAGAGAAGATTCCTTTTTTAATTTCACCAGTGTAAGCCGTTCCTCCGATGATGATTTTCTTCTTTGTAAAATTGATGATCGCAAAGTTCTCCTGTCTGGTATTGTGAATCTTAGGATCTGCTTTTACAGACGGAAAAGAATAGACTTCCCAATCTGGTTCAAACGTACTCAGATCTCTTTCTGTCGGACGTAAGAACATATTGTAGGCAAAAATACTTTGCCATGGGAATTCGGTATGTACCCGAACGTTTAGTCTATAATTTGGATTTGCACAAGCATATGCATCTCGTACAAAAATTTCATCTTGCTTATTCGCATACTGAATGACCTTGTCATAAAGTGCATCGAAAGAATCGCCAGAAATTGGAATATTAATATCTCCCCAATCTACCGTTTTACTAGTGATGTCATCTTCTACGATGAAACGATCTTTAGGAGAACGACCAGTGAACTTTCCGGTTTTAACAGAAAGAGCTCCAGAGCTGGAAAGTGTTCCTTGTTTTAATTCAATAGTTCTTTGGACTAAGGCAGCGGGTGTGAGATTGTGCCTTTGATTCTTCTGAGTTAATTTTTCCATAAACTAATCTTAGATTTTGGGGATGCTTATTGGTAAAAGCATCCGGGTGGTTCTATACTAGAGTAAATATTAATTGATCTACAGCTATTGAAACTGCATTTCTTAATGGTACGCAAAGGTACTGTTTTTTGATTCATCTTAAAAATTCTACTATATATTATTAACGCAAAAGGCTTCCTTAAGTATGATTACCTAAGGAAGCCTTTTTGACTATTTACGGCTTTACTGCCTAAAAAACTTCTTGTTTATTTTACAACAACGTTCTGTATTTTAGAACCAAACTCTGTCTTAAGTTCGATGAAGTATGTTCCTGAATTCAAGTCACTTGCGTTGAAAAAATACTTTGATTCTCCCACTGGCAACTCGCCATCAAACAATACACTTACATTTCTACCCAAGACATCTGTCAAGATAATCGTTGCCTGAGATCTTACTGGACTGTTGACAGGTATACAAGTCATAGCTGATGCTGGATTAGGGAATACTGCTTCCATTTCAATGTTACCCAATTCAACTTCATTTGTCGAAACACTCTGTCCAACTTGAAAAGTAAAATAACCTTCTGGTGCAGGCATTGGTCGAACCTGTGATTTACCATCCACAGCTTCTGCAGCTATATAGTAATAAACTCGTGTTCCGTTTGCTTGATTTGGAATACTTGCAGTCCAATTGTCGTTTCCTGAATCTGATAAAGTAACCGCTGTGTAATCTGCCGTTAGGTCAGTCTTGTAATGCATTGTTGCAGAAGAAATACCAGACTTATGTTTGATTTGAGTCTCCACTAAATAATCATTAGAAGCATTCGCAGGTTGATCTGACAAAGCATGATGACTAATCCAAAGTGGTTCATCGACTCCAATTTCTTTTGTAATACAGTGGATAGCTCCACTTAATGGAATGATCGCATTACTATTGATTCCAACTACATTATAACCAGGCATTGCCTCTTCCCAGATTCCTAAAGCAACCTCATCAAACTGTTGCTCATAAGTAGGAACTAATATCGTTTTGTTGACAAATACTGCATTAGAATAGGTACGATAGTCCGCTCCACTGTTTGGATAAACTCCATTCTCAGGTGGCATTGGAATACGTATAATTCGGTAAGGCTCTCCATAAGCATTTGTATAATTACTCAGGATGTACTGAATGTTAGCCTCAATCTGAGGTCCATCTGCTACCCCCGTTGGGTACTCTCCTACTAGTATTGTCGTTTCATCCAATAATTTCATGTGCATATCAATGTGATGAATCAAATCGAATGGCAAATTTTCCATCTTAGGGTAAACGGTCAGTCCCATGAAGTCTTCCATGATCTGATCCAATTCTTCTTCAGAATGATTACTAACCCCCCATTGGTTGCTTGCGTCGTTTTCGTCCAAAACCAACTCTGAAGAAAAACCTGTACCCAAACCATCAGACATAAAGTTACCTCCAGTGTGAACCACATCAGTAGGTTCTTCAGTAGTACAGTATATTGGAATGTCTAATACCTCCGAAATCACTTCTGGTACTGCATCATCTTTTGGACGAGGGCGATTGTAAATCCAATCTACAAAAGCCAACTCTTCAACATCATTAAGGTAAACGGTATTAGGTCCGAAGTCTCTAATCCAAATGCTGTTGAATTCATCTTCAATAAAAGTTACATTATTGGACCAGTCTACTCCATTAGACCCAAGCTGATTCTTAACGATATTCTCATTGCTACAAATAATAAACACTTCACATTCTTGTTGTGCAGCTGCTACAATTTGAGATTGGATAGAATTAAAACTTCCTGTCCAGGTGATCGCTAGCCCCTGTAGTTCTTCCCATTCTGCCATTGTTCTGACCGGGCCATCTGGTGCTCCATCTTCACAGTCTCCAGAACGTGCTGCGCGACTGGCGTTGTATTCAGGAATTAGCGCTTCTTCTCCTTTGGCAAATCCTTTTGGTAAAGGTTTTCCTTCCTGTGCATTAACAGATGTGGAAAAACTGAATAACAGCAGCGATGCAATAAAAGTGTACATTGTCTTCATGAGTAGTGGATTTTGATTTCTAATAATAACTATGAGTCCTTCACATTTGTTTACAACAAAAATTAAGATCTCATTATTACTGCTCTATTAAGTGTGTTACTAAGTTACAACTAAAATCGGAAGATGAAACCCAATGATGGTAAAATAGGCAACTGATTTCTACGCTCATATTCTACTCTATCAAAGAAAAAGATGTTTTCTCGATTGTAGACATTCGTTACACTCAACACGGTTTCCAATTCCATATATTTTGAGAATTTCGCCGTATGCTTCAAGGATAAATCCATTCGATGGTAATATGGTAATCTACCACCATTTCTATCGTCTGCAAATACGGTTTCTAAACGTGGTTGTTCCGTAAGTGGATCACTCTCTAAGCCATCAAAAAAGTCAAACTTCCCTAAGAATCCTTGTGTCTGTGTAAATGGAAATCCAGATCCCAGGTTCCAACGAACACCCGCTTCTATATTTTTCTTTGCGCCAAAAGTATACGTTGCTAGGAAGTTCATATTATGTCTACGGTCAAAGACAGTAGGATAAGTTTGCTCTCCATCGAAACGGTTTACGAAACCATAAGAGTAAGTCGTCCAGACGTATAGATTTTTATTTTGGTATTTTACTAAGAAATCAATTCCGTAAGCATCTCCAGTTTCTGTAACAAAGTCAGGCTCTGCGTCAGAGAGCTTGTTGTCGTTGATAGCAAGTAGCTGTGAGAAACGCTTGTAGTAAGGTTCTACGTTAACTTCAATGTTTTTGGTTACGTCAAATTCAAAACCAGCTACCCCGTGAATGGATTTTTGCAAACGGTCAGAAGTTCTGGTAATACCATCTGGTTCAAAAATCTGCTCTGAAGGACCTGAAAGGAATCCTACAAAAAGATTGACAACATCCTGTTCATTCACGGTACTCACTAAGTTCTGAGAATACAATCCACCGGCTGCTTTAAATCGTAATCGATCTGTGATGTTGTATTTCAAACCAAATCGAGGCTCAAATCTGATGGTAGATTGAGAAGCATAATAATGGGCACGTACACTTGGCTCAATAACTAAGTTTTTAGCCTTGATTTTGTACTTCATGTAAACGGCTAACTCAGAGGTAAAATCTCTCTGTTGAAAGGTCTGCCCGAATAGATTTCTAAATTCAAAATTGGTATCAAAACCAGTAAACTCAAAACCGTATTTCAGCTCATTGTCTTTTACGAAGTTAGTAAAGTTGAAATCAACGGAGTAGTTTACGATATCGCTTTCTCGAGGGAAATTCTCTTCTTCCTGAAGTTCAATACTGTATTTAGAAAAAGCGACTGTACCTCCTACAATAAAGTTAGAAGCTGGAGGGATAAGGGTAAAGTTTGTTCCCAGTCCAAAGTTTCTCCAATTGACTTCAGCCACATTTTCGAAATTTACTCCATCATTAAAATTGAAACCAAAAGCATTTATTTTACTTCCGTTTTCAGAGACGAAGGATAGCTTTCCGTAAATATCCTGAAAGCCATAAGGAAGACCATTACTATCAGCATAGGTATACAAACTCTCAGAAGTTTGCTCTAATAAAGATTGCTTGGCAGTTAGAATGTAGGATATACTTCCTCCACCGTCATCTTTCAATTTTGCGATTGGGCCTTCTAACAATAGTTTTGCAACGAAAGGATTTACAGAGGCCACACCACTGGTACGTTTCTTATTTCCTTCCCGCGTCTGAATATCAACAATGGCGGAAATTGCTCCACCATACTCTGCATTGAAGCCCCCAGTCAATACATCTACACTTTTAATCGCTTCTGTTTCAAAAACAGAAAAGAAACCAATAGAGTGAAAGGGATTATAAATCCGCATTCCATCTAGTAAGATTTTATTTTGAATAGGTGATCCACCTCGAATATAAATCTGACCTCCTTGGTCTCCTGTTAAAATAACTCCAGGTATGACCGTCAGGTACTGCGCAATATCCGCTTCACCACCAATAGTTGGCAATGCTTTGATTTGTTGTGGTGTAACTCGAACCTTAGAAACTTGTACTTCTTTCCTTGCTTGTTCTTTTCTACCCGACACTTCTACGACATCTAGATTCACCCCCTCTGCAAGTTGTATCTTCTTATAAATGATACTACCCTCTCGTACAACAACTTCCACATCAGAAGGCACGTAACCAATATAAGTTGCAACAATTTTGTAAGTCCCGGCAGGCACATTAGAAATAGTAAAAAAGCCAGAACCGTCCGTTGTAGTTCCAAGCGTAGTTCCTTCTAGGAGGACATTACCAAATTCGATAGCAGCCCCCGTCTCACTGTCGTAAACATTTCCTCGTATGGTTGCCGTTTGCGCAATTAGTCCCACGCTCAGACTAAAAATAAAAAGTGTAAATATTAGCAGTCGCTTCATTATCTATTAAGTTTGGAAAATTTGATTTATCAATGAACTTTAGCAGCTTCAATATTGATAGAATCTTTTATTAGGTTAAAACAGGCGGCAAAGATAGCTTATTCATGGAAAGTAGCCTTATTATTTTCTGTCTTTGATGAAGCAAATGTCTCTTTCCTGTTAGCATTTTTTTCCTTGGTTGTCGACAAGTACACATTTACTATATTTGAGCCATGAGTCTTTTTCGATTGCTGATAATGATTTGGTTAATGAGTTCATGTTTCGCTTGTCAAAGGGAACCTATTGTGAGTGAGGTTCCGAAAGAGAGAAATACAACTGTTGTAGTCCTCCTTTATAAGAAAGAAAAGAGGCTGGAGACTTGGGACATTGATACTTTGGGAAATACAAAACGACATACTTCTCAGATTTTGGAAATGGAAGATTTACCACTTGGTCTATTTCCAATTTCTTCTAAAGATGATTTGCTTTACGCGAATTTCAAGACAAATAAGCTTTTAAGAAAAACAATTGAGAATGAAACAGGAACAGATGCTACTTTCCAAAACGATCTTTTATCTTTACTATCTTTAGAAAAAACAGAAGACTTAAACCAACTGTTGCAAAACTCAAAAGTTAAAGAAATTGCCATCCTTCCAAATGACATTTATGTAGATGGAAGTTTCCAGCCGTCTATGAATGGTCCAGTTTGGATGCCAGAATTATATGCAAGTCTGGAAATATGGATGAAGGATTTCACAGCCAAATAACAACCATGACAAAACCACATATTACTTTTCTAGACAGCTACACACTAAACCCCGGAGATCTTGATTGGGCGCCCATCAGCAAATTAGGTCATTGGGTAAACTACGAACATACAACTCCGGAAGAAATTATTGACCGCGCTCAAAGCTGTGAAGTTCTTTTAGTCAACAAGACCAAGATCACCTCTGAAATCATCAGTCACTTACCTTGGTTGAAATGTATCTGCGTTACTGCAACGGGTTATAATAATGTTGACTTAGAGGCAGCAACTAAAAGAGGAATTGCTGTCTGTAATGTCAGTGGTTACAGTACACCTAGCGTTGCTCAACATGCCTTTGCCTTGTTATTAGAATTGACAAATAGTGTTGGCTTACATGATAAAAGTGTAAAAAAAGAAAAGTGGTCTCGCAACAGAGATTTTAGCTATCAGGAAAAACCAGTCATGGAACTCTCTGGAAAAACAATGGGCATCTATGGTATGGGAACCATTGGTCAGGAGATCGCTAAAATTGCTGCTGCTTTTGGGATGAACATCATTTATAACAATAGATCTACAAAAAATTTCCCAGACTGGGAACAAGTAGAAATAGAACGACTTTGGAAAAGCAGTGATGTAATTGTGCTGGCCGCCAGTTTATCAAAAGAGAATTTTCAGATCATAAATAAGTACAGCTTAGCGCAAATGAAACCCAGTGCATTACTCATCAATACAAGTCGTGGAGATTTAATTGATGAAGAAGATTTACATCAAGCGCTCGCTAAAGAAGTGGTCGCAGGTGCTGCTGTAGATGTGTTATCTCAAGAGCCACCTAGAGAAGATCATCCCTTAGTAAGTTTACGTAATTGTATTGTTACACCACATATTGCTTGGGCCAGTCGGGAGTCTAGAAAACGACTTTTATTGGAAACTGCTGAGAATATTAAGGCCTATTTAAGAGGCACTCCGATCAATGTTGTAAATACTAAATAAAAAACCATGAAAAAAATAGTAATACTTACCGGAGCTGGAATCAGTGCAGAATCAGGTATCGCCACCTTCAGAGATGCCAATGGCCTCTGGGAAAACCATGACGTCATGGAAGTCGCTTCTCCCGAAGGTTGGAGAAAAGACAGAGAACTGGTTTTGGAATTCTACAATCAACGTCGTCGACAGTTGCACGAAGTTGGACCCAACGATGGTCACAGAGCCTTGGTGGACTTAGAAAAAAACTACGACGTGACCATCGTCACTCAAAACATTGATGACCTTCATGAAAGAGCCGGTAGTTCAAAGATCATTCATCTTCATGGCGAATTATTGAAAGCCAGAAGTACGAGTAATCCAAACTTGGTCTATGACTGGCCAGGGGACATTACGAAAGAGGATAAATGTGAAAGTGGTTCTCAATTACGGCCGCACATCGTTTGGTTTGGCGAGGGCGTTCCTATGTTGGAAAAAGCAGCGGAGGTTGTTTATGGTTCTGATATCGTTATCATCGTTGGGACCTCTATGAATGTGTATCCGGCTGCAGGTTTGGTTGCTTATGCAAAGCCAGGCGTACCGGTTTATTACATTGATCCAAATCCGAATATTTCATATGAGTTGACGCAACGGCCAAATCTGGAAGTGATAAAAAAGAAAGGTGGGGTTGGATTGCCGGAGTT
>JBGCDT010000249.1:0-3312 GCA_045105695.1 Saprospiraceae bacterium
TTGCAGACGGGTTTTAGCTCCTTTTTGTATAAAACTAACTAGTGGCATACGTTTAGAAGGCCTTTTAGCAACCTTAGAAAGCCTTGATTCTCCTAAAAATGACAGTATTAGACATAGCTCTCCTGCCTCCCAATAGGAGTAATTTTTTTGAGCCATTATTCTTAATTATTTCCATTGTTCAAGCTTGGGTTTTATAAGCTTAGGTGGTCCTCGGGGGGGGCAATCGTATGAATGACTCGCAAGCTTAACTCTTTACAATGCGGACATTGATTTTCTTTAATACCTAGTTTATGCTCTGCAATCTCTTGCCAGCTTAGCTTTGTTGGCTTCCTCCCAGAGCCCCGTGGGACGTTTCATGGGATGTCGACTTTTAATAGAAGTAGTCCTGTTTTTTGGAAAGGGTTATAATGATCATATTTTATACTTGCAGTGTTTACTAAGAAAGGGAAGCCTACAATCCGATGGCGACGCCTAGTCCTTATAGCCTCAGTATGTAGTTTCTGTTTAGTTTACCCTTAGCTTAGCCGAAGGGTCAGTACAGACAACATAGTCCTCCCGCATCGGCGGTCCGATTACTTCAGATGGTCAATCACTCGACCCACCCTTGCCTCCTACTTAGCTTGGGGTAACGACTCCCCTGCTTATGGGTCGCGGACGGCTAGTCGGCGACACCGCGTCTCTCACCCTTTGGATTGTTCTTTATAAGAACTAAATTCACCATTCAAGGCACACACATGCTGTGATCAGGTAATGCTTCCTTCGTCAGCACTACCGATACAGCCGATCCGTTACATGCAAGCAGATTAAAAAGCTGATCATTAGTATTGACTGTTGATGGAAGCCTAAAGAAAAATTACAAACTCTCAAAAAAGCAAAGAGTCTTGCAGACACATTGCTTTTTCTACCTCCCTCATTTTTTGCAACCACTTCCGTAATGCTCAAATAATTGCATTAGTCATTAACCAATGACCTTAACATACCCTATTTGTAACCTTTTTAGCATATTTAAGTTACAATTATTTATAAATAGGTTACAATTTGCTATCTTTGATAAATGAGTATTGACGATCAAGTAGAACATATCATAAATAAACGAAAAACAGGAAGTATTCTTTTTAGCGAGGATTTCCAAGAGCTCAATAACTCAGGAGCTGTAAAAGTCGCATTGCATAGACTAGTAAAACGAGGTGATCTCAAAAGATTAGCCAGAGGAATATTTACTAAGCCTAAATACAGTGAACTTGTAGGAGATATTCTTCCCACAACTGAGGCCATCGCCGTAGCCATTGCCAAACGTGACAAAGCAAGAATATTGGCCACAGGCAGCTATGCGATGCATGTTTTGGGCTTAACTACTCAGATACCTTTAAAATTAGTATACCTCACAGATGGATCTCCAAGAAAAATAACGATTGGGAAAAGAACAATCCAGTTTAAGAAAACCAGTCCAAAAAATCTTGCTCTAAAAGGAGATATAAGCAAGCTGGTTGTTCAAGCACTAAAAGAGATAGGAAAAGATCAAGCTACTAAAAACGAAATTAATAAAATTCAAAACTTACTTAAGAAAGAGGATAGAAAAACATTAAAGCATGACATTACATTGGCACCACAATGGATTGCGGAAATAATGACTAAAGCTATATAGATATGGGAGCAATTGATTTTCATAAACTAAGTGACGCTGACAAGAGAACTATATTCACTACCACAGGTGAAAAAGAAGGACTTCCAGCTTATGCCATAGAAAAAGATTGGTGGGTGGTGCAAACGATACGAATCATTTTTCAAATGGAAGTTGGTAAACAACTCTTATTTAAAGGCGGCACTTCATTGAGTAAAGCATGGGGATTGATCAATCGATTTTCAGAAGATATTGATTTAGCTCTAAACAGGGAGTTTTTAGGATTCAAAACAGGATTAATAAGTAAAACTCAAGTCCGAAAATTAAGAACAGCCTCTTTCGAATATATAACAAATGCGTTCTACGAAGATCTGAAAGCCGCTTTTGAAGAAGCGGGATTTGACAATGTGACCTTTGATTATGAAAACTTGGGTGATGGTGATCAAGATCCTGTTTCCATTTTAGTTCAATATCCCGCATTGATCGATCATCCAGAATATATTAAACCAAGGGTAAAGGTTGAGATAGGAAGCAGATCTTTAAAAGATCCGTATAGTGATCGATCCTTTAAGTCAATTGTAAGTAATCAATTCTCAGACAAAGCATACGCAGATACTGAAATCACAATTCCATGCATTAATCCAGAAAGAACATATTTAGAAAAGTTATTTCTATTGCATGAAGAATTTCAAAAACCAGAAGAAAAAATAAGAGTTGACAGATTAAGTAGACATCTATATGATCTGTATAAAATCTCACAAAGTGAATACAAGAAGACGGCACAAGATCCAGCATTGATTTCTGACATAATTGAACACAGAGAAAGATTTAATGGAATGAAAGGAGTTGATTATAAAACTCATTATCCGCCAAATTTAAATCCAATTCCACCAGCTAAATACATAGATGCATGGAAAGCTGATTATAAGAAAATGCAAAACGAAATGATACCTGGCGAAAGCCCAACATTTGAAGAATTAATAGCTAAGGTGAAAGATGATGTTTCAGAATTCAATGATTTAAAATTCGAAGAGAAAGATGAATAATTTTTTAGCAAATCATAATCTGAATAAAACTGTTAAAGGAAAGCAAAACCTCGAAGTAACTATTTCTGTTGATAACAAAACAAAAAGCTAAGCAATTGTAGCACACTATCGTCCTCGTACCTGCGGGCGGCAGAGAGCTACAAGCCAATCCTTAAAACAAAATCGTAAATTGAAAAATATTACCGTGAAAAAGGAGTGCCAGCATGTAATCGAGTAGGCGGCCGTAGGCCGTAAAGCCCACGGTGCACCTCCGCTCCGGCGGCCCCGTGACTTCTCAAATCCTATTTAGTACGTTCTGAGATCTCCCTTGGTAAGACGTATATCCTTTTGTCTATCGCTGCTACATCTACTATTTCGGTTCAGTCTCTTTTCAGAGTTTTGGACTTCGGCAGCATGTGTTACCTTATCCGTCGGGGACGCCCAGTCCTCATAGCCTCAGTATGTAGTTCCTGTTTAGTTTACCCTGAGCTTAGCCGAAGGGTCAGTACAGACAACATAGTCCTCCCGCATCGGCGGTCCGATTACTTCAGATGGTCAATCACTCGACCCACCCTTGCCTCCTACTTAGCTTGGGGTAACGACTCCCCTGCTTACGGGACTTACACCCTTTGGATTGTTCTTTATAAGAACTAAATTCACCATTCA
>JBGCDT010000250.1:0-3795 GCA_045105695.1 Saprospiraceae bacterium
TCAGAGGCCCCTACCCTCGTGAAGACTTTATCTACGAGTCCGATGCTGGCGGTTTTTGCAGGAACGAAAGAACCCATTTGTGCCATCAGACAAATCAAGGCGGTCTGTCGGAGGAGGGCGGATTTACCGGCCATGTTTGGACCGGTGATCATTAGAATTTGCTGATCGTCGTTGTCGAGGTAGACGTCGTTGGGGATGTAGCTTTCGCCCAAAGGCAATTGTTGTTCGATTACGGGATGGCGACCTTCTTTGATGTCGACCTTTCCGTCTTCTGTTATTTTTGGTAAACAGTATTCGTTGCGAATCGCCAATTTGGAGAAAGCCATCAGGCAGTCGATTTGCGCAATTAAAGCTGCATTATGTTGTATCGGTTGGATGTAATCTGCAATGCTCAAAACCAAGGATTGGAAAAGGTCTGATTCGAGCGCCTGAATCTTTTCTTCTGCTCCGAGGATTTTGGATTCCAGTTTTTTCAGTTCGTCCGTGATGTAGCGTTCGGCGCTGGTGAGGGTTTGTTTTCTGACCCAGTTGTCAGGGATGAGTCCCTGGTTTTTATATTTGTTGGTGACTTCGAGGTAGTAACCGAAAACGTTGTTGAAACCGATCTTCAGATTCGTGATCCCGGTTTCCTCTGCCTCTGTTTTTTGAATGTCTAATAACAATTCTTTTCCGTTGGCGATGATGTTGCGGAGTTCGTCGAGTTCGTCGCTAACACCAGGTTTTATCACACCACCTTTGCTGACCAAAACCGGAGGATCTTCCTGCATTTCTTTTTCGATCTGATCCTTCAACTTCTTGCAAGGATTCAGTCCATCTGCAATTTTTTCCAGCGTACTATTTTCGCTTTTAGCTAAACTTTCTTTAATCGGTTCAATGGCTTGCAATGCTTTTTTCAGTTGCACCACTTCCCTAGGATTCACTTTGCCCAGAGGCACTTTAGAGATCAGTCGCTCCAGATCACCAATCAATCGAATATTGGTATCCAACTCTTTCGCCAAGTCCTGATTTCTGATAAAGAACTCCACGACATTCAGCCGCGCTTCAATCGCCTTTTTAGATTTTAGCGGAAGCACCACCCACTTCTTCAAGAGTCGTCCACCCATTGGCGAAACCGTTTTGTCGAGTACATCAATCAACGACACGCCGTTTTCATGCTGGCTATAAATCAGTTCCAAATTTCTAATGGTAAAACGATCCAACCAGACGTACTTATCCGGCTGAATTCTACTCAGCGAACTAACGTGCTTTAGATTTGTATTTTCAGTCGTCGCTAAATAATGAAGCACAGCACCTGCCGCAATCTGCGCCGTTTCCAACTCCTCCACCCCAAAGCCTTTCAAGGACTGCACTTCAAACTGAGCCAGTAATTTCTCCCTTGCGTAATCAGGTGTAAAAACCCAGTCGTCCAACTTGAAGGTATAAAACTGATCGCCAAACTGCTGTGTAAATTGCTTAGCTGCTGTTCGCGCAAAAAGCACTTCATTTGGCTTCAAGCCTTGCAGCAATTTATCGACATATTGCAAGCTCCCTTCGCTCACCAAAAACTCTCCCGTCGAAATATCTAACAATGCTACTCCGTGGTGATTTTTTTTGCCGAAAGCAATGGCTGCCAGAAAATTATTGGTCTTGTGATCGAGCAGTTGATCGTTGATGGCGATCCCAGGAGTTACCATTTCAGTCACGCCTCTGCGCACGATTTTTCGTTCCTTGGAAGGCTTTTCGAGTTGCTCACAAATGGCGACGCGATGACCCGCCCGCACGAGGCGCGGCAGATAAGTATCCAATGAATGGTAAGGGAATCCGGCCAGCTCGATGTCGCTGCCGCCGTTGTTTCTTTTGGTGAGGGTAATGCCCAAAACGCGCGAGGCGGTGATGGCATCTTCTGCAAAAGTCTCATAGAAATCGCCTACGCGAAACAGCATGATGGCTTCTGGATATTTGGCTTTTACGCCAAAATATTGTTGCATCAATGGCGTGACTTTGCCTCCCTTCTTTTTTGTTTTTTTTGTCTTGTTACTCACAGGGCGAAGATAGGGAATGAGGGGGAGTTTTGGAAATCTAACAATTAAAGTAACTACTCAGATATTGACAAAGTCTTGGGCTACAATTCACAATTGCGGTTCAAGTTAACCTGAGAAACTTGAACCGCAACCTTGAAGTTGCAGCCCAAGCCAAAGAAACTGTAAACCTCTGAATAGTTAATATTTAAATAGAAAACTCACAGAACATAATTATATTTGCGCAGAATGAGCGGCTCTAGAAAATGATCTATTGAACCTGATCGTTCTAATAACGTTATCTAACAAACAACTTTTACAAAAAATACAATTTAAGTCATGATCGATTTATTTCAGAAATTCAATGAAGAACAAGCAGAAATCTTAGTAGATTCTATTCCATTGATTACTATTCTTATTGCTGGCGCAGACGGTAATATTGATGAAGATGAGCGTACTTGGGGAGAGAAACTGACAAAGATCAGAAGTTACTCCTACCCAGAGCTTTTGAATGATTTTTACAAGCGCGTTGGTGAAACGTACTCTGAAAAGATGGATGCTTACATCGCTAGTTTGCCAAAAGAAACAGATGCGCGAACGGCTGCTGTTTCTGAAAAATTGGAAAAACTCAATGGTATGCTTGCACAATTGGATCAGCATGACGGCCATACGATTTACAAGAGTCTAACTTCTTTTGCGGAGCATGTTGCAAAGGCCTCTGGTGGTTTCCTAAGAATTGGAGCAATCAGTAGTGCGGAAGCTAAGCTTATTAATTTGCCAATGCTCACCCCTATTGAGGAGCCAGAGGAAGAAGCGTAAAAAATTATTTCCTACTCAATTATGGTTTATAAAAAACCTTAAAACATAAGTCATCTTATAAACAGTGATAAATAGTGTGTTAAAACCTACTGTTTGTAAGATGACTCTTTTTTTTATCATTTATTTCAATCACAATAACCAAACATGAGATACCTAACGCTACTCTTCGTAAGCCTTTTATTCGCAGCTTGCAACTCTGGTACAAACGCTAACAATGCTTCTACAACTACTGACGAAGCAACTACCCCAGCAGAAAAACCAGCGCCAGCTGCTGCTAAAAAATACACGCTGACTCCCTTCGCAGCTTCTACGGAATATCCAGATGCTAAAATCGAATCGGTCGTTTACAAAGGTGGAAAATTCAAGTTTAATATTGCAGATGGCGACTATAAATTAGGTATGCAAACACCTGATGCGCCTTCTAAAAATTGTGCGAATTCCGCCAAAGGACAACACATCCACCTCATCGTAGACAACAAACCTTACGCTGCGAAATACGAGGATAGTTTCAATTATGACATAGGTCATGGCGATCACTACATCCTAGGGTTTCTTTCTCGTTCTTACCATGAAAGCATCAAAACTAAAGATGCACACTGGTTGAAAAAAGGACACATACACGGCAGCTCTCTTCAAGGTGCAAAAGATGTCACAGAGCCGATGCTATTCTACTCTCGTCCAAAAGGAACCTACACGGGTAAGCAAGCTACGACTAAAGTAATGTTGGATTTTTATTTAGCTAATGTCGTTCTGGGTACTCAGTTCAAAGTAAAAGCAGAGATCAATGGAGAAGAACACATGATCGACCGCTGGCAGCCGTATTACATCGAAGGTTTACCAATGGGCGAAAACACAGTGAAGCTAACACTGGTTGACGAAAACGGAGCTAGAGTGAATACACCTTTGAATCCAGTTGAAAGAAAATTCACCTTGGCTCCAGATCCATTGGAGTCGGCGGCGAAGTAAATTAACTGTTGAC
>JBGCDT010000251.1:0-36441 GCA_045105695.1 Saprospiraceae bacterium
GTCGTATGTGTACCTGTCGTATTATAAGTTGAAGTTCCTACTGTAAATGTTTCATCACCACAAATTTCCTCTGTAAGTATTACCGGGTCAGGGGTAGCACAGTTCACTGTAAAACTTCTAGTTATCTCGGTAGAATTCCCACAGTTATCAGTTGCTGTCCATCTATAAGTCACATCGTATGGCGCGCAAAGGTCTTCGGTATAAGGATCGATGCTAGTTGTTACAGCTGCATCAGAACAAACCGTTGTAATACCTTTTATTAAAATATAATCTACCTGGATTCGCTCATCGCATGCATCTTCACAAGAACCAGATCCTGCACCGGAATTTGAAACTCGATAATCAAAATCAATTGCAATACTGCTTCCTGATCCAACTGCTTGAGTTATAACGTAAGGCGTATTAGCTGTTCCACCTGGACAATCAGAGTAGCCACCTGAACAATGTGGAGAAAGCTGTCCCCAGTCGCACTCACAACTAGATTCACCACCCAAGGAAACAGATGAGCTGAAACTGAAATTACTACAATAATCTGGGTTTTGATTATCCACATGTGTAGTGTTACCATCAACTATAATGTTTATATCTACATAATCAGAGTTGCCCCCACTGAAATCAAGGTTACCGTCAGAAGCCATTCCCATTTCTATAATAAAACCAGAATAGCAAGCGGCATCTTTTGGAATAGTGAAGTTAAACGTCTGTAAACCATCTTCCAGTGAGCAACTGTTTTCTCCCCAGATGTAATCCGTATTATTTTCGCTTGCAAGCGCAATACTATCTACAATTACTTCCTGTCCAACAATACTATTACAATTGTCCGTTGCTGTAACAGACTCAAAATTTGGGAACGGGTCGTTACAATCAATATTAGCAATTATAGCAGGATTTGAATCAAATGTAGGAGCAGTGTTATCTGGCAATACATCAAACTGTTGTGTTACTTCTGAACTATTGCCGCAAGCATCCGTTGCGGTCCAACGATAAGTTATCGTATAACCAGCACAAAGGTCAGCTACATGAGGATCAACGCTCTGTACGACTGTATTTGAAGAACAATCATCTTGAGCAGTTAATACTTCAGGAGTTGGTAGCGGATCAGAACACGTAATATCATCTATAGTTCCTGGATTTGAATCAAACGTAGGAGCAGCGTTATCTGGCAATACATCAAACTGCTGTGTTACTTCTGAACTGTTGCCACAAGCATCTGTCGCCGTCCAACGGTAAGTTATGGTATAACCTCCGCAAGTATCTGCGGTAAAAGGATCAACGGATGGTACAACCGTTACTGAAGAACAATTGTCCGTAGCAGTCAAAGTCTCTGGAGTTGGTAAATCAGCTCCACAGGTAATATCACCTATTGATGCAGGAGCATTATTAATGACAGGGCCCTCTGTATCTGGTATTACATCAAAATCCTCTGTTGCTTCAACTAGATTTCCACAATCATCTTCTACTGTCCAACGATAGGTTATTGTATAGCCATTACAATTATCTACAGTGTATGGATCAATACTATGTACTGCTGTTATTGGCCCTAGGCATCGATCTGTAGAAGTAATTACTTCGGCAGTAGGTAGAGTTCCATCGCATTGAATGTTAGCGATTGGATCGGGAAGTGAATCTAGCACCGCAGGTTCAGTATCTCCGATTGTTAATTTCTGAGTAGCGGTAGATGTGTTTCCACAATCATCTGTTGCCGTCCAAGTTCTTAATAAAGTATAACTACCTTCACAATCAGTGGTTATTCTTTCTTCATCCAACATAACAGATACGGACGGATCACAAGCATCTATGGCGGTCGGTGCTACAGTAGTTCCAGGGAAAGTAATGACTCTAATGTCATCAATCAAATTTCCAATACTTATACTACTTGGTGATCCTTGCAATGCTCTGAATAAGAATATCGCGTTTTTCTGACCAGGCGGAACATCGTAAGTGATATTATGTACTTCCCAATCTGCTCCAGCTGCACTTCCTACAGTTCTATACAATGTCATGTTAGAAGCATCTTCTCCGACAAATACCTGCATACTATCAGGAGTATTATTCCCTCCCGCTGGTCTGTGCCTATGGGCAAAAGATATCTCCAGTGTTGTTGTTGGTATTACACAGAACTCTTGGTAGAGGTCTCCATTATTTACGTGGTTAAGCTCCGCGTGGAAATTTCCATTAAATGAAACTACACCATTTATACTTCCGCTTCTCTGTATTTCAATTCTGTTATCACTAGCCAGTGTACTCCAACCAGGAAGATCATTTTCATGGACACCTGACCAACTACCAGTAACTGGATTATCTTCAAAACTTCCATTTTCAAAACTCTGGAAACATTCCTGGCAATCCATATCTACTGAATCTGGAATATTTGAAAAGACAGGTGATTCGTTATCAGGTAGCACATTAAATAATTGGGTCACCTCCGTTGTGTTTCCACAAACATCAGAAGCAGTCCAACGATAAGTGATCGGATACCCTACGCAAGGATCTTCTACATAAGGATCAATACTAGTTGTAATAACAGCATCTGAACAAGCGTTTGTTACTCCTTTTATTACAATATAATTAGCTTGAATACGCTCATCACAGGCATCTTCACAGGTTCCAGTTGCTGAGTTAGAAACGCGGTAATTAAATTCTACTAAAATGGTATTACCTGGAGTAATAGTTTGGGAGACCACATATGGGCCTGGCTCAGTACCTCCCGGACAATCCGTATAACCTCCAGAACAGTGTGGTGTTAATTGTCCCCAGTCACAACTACAATTAGATTCTCCGCCTAAAGTTACTGATGAACTAAAACTGAAATTACTACAGTAGTCTGGGTTTTGATTAGCTATACTTGTAGTTGCTCCATCTGCGATAATATCGATATCTACATAATCTGCTCCTGAACCACTGAAATCTAAATTTCCATCAGAGGCCATCCCCATTTCTATTATTAAATTTGAATAACAGGATGCATCATTCGGTAAAGTAAAGCTGAAGGTTTGAGTTCCTTCGTTAAGGGAACAATCATCTTCACCCCAAATATAACTCGCGTTTCCGACGGACGCTAATGGAATACTATCCAATATGACTGTAAGGCCTGCTTCTGAAGTACAATTATCCGTGGCTGTGAGATCTTCAATTTTTGGTAAATCATCTCCACAGTTTATATCTGCTATAGCCAATGGAGCACCATCAAATGTAGGACCTTCTGTATCCGGCAGGACATTAAAACTAGCTGTTTCAATGGCACTATTACCACAATCATCTGTCGCAACCCATCGATAAGTAACTTCATAGCCATTACAAAGGTCAGGTGTATATGGATCTATTGAGGGAACCACAGTAGCAGTTGAACAATCATCTTTTGCCTCTAAGGTTTCTTGAGTTGGAAAAACATCAGAACAAGATATATCATCAAGTGCAACTGGACTACTGTCAAATACAGGAGCAGTATTATCTGGCAAAACATCGAAGCTAATAGTTTCTACTGCTGTATTTCCACAATCGTCTGTCGCAATCCATCTGTGGGTAATTGTGTATCCATTACAAACATCAGGAGTGAATGCATCAATAGAAGGTACAACTGCAGCGCTGCTACAATCGTCACTTGCTGTTAAAGTTTGTTGAGTTGGTATTGTACCATCACAATCAATATCTGAAATAGGATTAGGACCATTGGTAAAAGTTGGAGCTTCCGTATCATTAACTGTTATTACTTGAGTACTTATAGAAGTATTACCACATGCATCCGTTGCTGTCCAGGTACGAGTAACTGTGTACGGACACCCTATAGTTGTAGACTCGCTTAAGGCAGGGGTAATATTAGTAGTCGTACTTTCAGCCGTACAGAAGTTATAGGCTACCCCATCCAATCGACAAGCTCCTGCATTTCTGATGAACATCAAATACCTCGTTGGAGCTGTTGTCGTATAAGTGATTGTTTCAAATGTTTGAACAGGAGCTGGGCTTCCTATTCCGTTTCCATATTGTAATGGGTTACTATAACTAATGTCATCTGCCGAACTAGTTATGGTCAAGCGCCCTGAGGTAGTGTTACGAGTAATTACGATTGAAATTTCTTCACCCGCAGGAATCTCGTCAGTCAGGTCAAGTTTAATAGAATCTCTAAAAGCAATAACAGCATAAGTTCCATCTATAGGTCCTATAGCTCCTGAAGGATTTCCAGTAGTAAAGTTTTCAAAATTATCTGCGTTACCAGAAGCACAATTAACTACAAAAGAGCAATCCGTTGCAGTCACTGTCGCTGCATCGGGAATATCATCGCAACTACTTAAAGTCGTGTTTGCAGGTACCCCAACTAAAGTAGGACCATCCGTATCAGGAAGTACATCAAAACTTGCCGTTACTTCGCTGGTATTTCCACAATCATCTGTGGCTGTCCAACGATAAACTATTTCAGCTCCTGCGCATGGATCTACATCAACAGGGTCAATACTTTTAGTTATCTCTACTGAAGAGCAATTACCGTTTGAAGCTGTCAAATCTTCTTGAGCAGGTAATGGATCTCCACAACTAATATCATCTATTGTAGCAGGCGTACTGTCAAAAGAAGGACCTGCCCCACCTGCGAGTACTGTAAATGATCTTGTCACTTCTGTAGAATTGTTACAATCATCTGTCGCTGTCCAACGATATGTAATCGTATAATCATTACAATCATTTGTTGTGTATGGATCAACTGATGGTACTACAGTTATTGATGCATCGCAGTTATCTGAAGCAGTCAATGTCTGTTGAGTTGGTAATGCGTCAGCACAATTCACATCAGAAATGGCAGTAGGTGTACTATCGAATACAGGTCCTGTGTTATCAGGCAATACATCAAAGCTAACTGAAGTTGAACTACTATTTCCACAATCATCCGTAGCTGTCCAGCGATAAGTAATTGTATATCCGGCACAAACATCCTCTGTATAAGAATCAACCGATGGCGTAACAGTAACACCGGCACATTGGTCAGTGGCGGTCAATGTTTCCTGAGTTGGTAATGGGTCATTACAGTTTATGTCTAAAATTGTGGAAGGCGCACTATCGAATACAGGAAGATCTGAATCAGGAAGTATCGTAATAGTTTGAGACGCAGTAGCTGTATTCCCACAATCATCTGTTGCAGTCCAGCGATAAATTACTTCATAACCACCACAAATATCTTCAGTGAAATCATCTACATCGCCAACCAACCTTGCATCACCACAAGCATCCGTTGCTACTGGTGGTGTATTCCCTCCGAGGAAAGAATGTACGCTTATGTCATCTATTACATTTCCAACTGCTGGATTACCAGGAGCTCCTTGAATAGCTCTGAATAAAACTACGATATTATTTTCGCCAGCAGGTACATTATAAACCAATGAATGATAGGTCCAGGTCAAATGTTCTGTTGCAGTAGCAGTTGCCATCTGAGTAAGATTATTTAAATCTGGTCCTACGAAAATACCCATTATATCATCAGTTGTATTTCCTGACGAATTTCTTTTTCCATGTGCAAAACTAATGTGCATTACAGAATTAGGCATTACACAGAATTCTTGATAAAAGTCAGAATTTATAGCTGCGTTCAATTCAGCATACTGACTTCCTGAAGCTGCATCCATACCTGAAGTACCACTTGCATGTAATTCTATTCTATTGTCGTTTGCAGTTGTTCTCCAACCTGGGACATCATCTTGATGCCAGTATACATAGCTATTTGGATTACCATGTTCCATCTGTCCTATGTTAGCTCCATTTGGATGAGCAGGCTCTTCAAAGTCTGCATTTAAAATTGAACTAATACAAACCGAACAAGCTACTAGTGTATCGTTCGGTATATTTGAAATTACTGGAGCAGTGGTATCATCTACTGTAATGACTTGTAGCTGAGTAAATTCATTTCCACAATCATCTGCGAGTGTCCAAAATCTATTTACAATATTACATGCAGTCCCTGGCGTAATGTCATATCGGAAGAAACCATTACAGTGCAGTGTTTCAGACGATTTAAATCCGCCACCACATCCTGTAGCAGGGTTCCAACTCCCTTCAGAGTAAACAGAAGGATCTTCTGACTCATAGGTTGTTCCATTTAGATTTATATTATCAACAATAAGGTTAGCATCAAACCCAGAGCTTGATGAATCGTTGGTGAAATTCACTCGAACTTCTGTAACTGGACTTATATCTGTTTTGAAAGAATAAGCAGTCAATGTCTGAGTTGCTGTACCTGAACCAATCAAAGTTCCGTTTACATAAACTTCAAAGTTCTCCACTCCTTCATTTCCATATATGTTAGCAATAATCAAACTGCTATCCTGATCTTCATATGTCGGAGCTATGGTTCCCGATCCACAAGCACCTGAAATATCAGTAGGTTCTCCCGTTATACTCAGGTCTGTAATATCATCATCGCAATCAATAGTAATATCAACTGGTGCTGTAAAAGAAGGAGCACCCGTGCTTGGCAATACATTGAAGGTTCTCGTAACTTCCGAAGTATTTCCACAGTCATCAGTAGCAATCCATCCATAGATTACCTCGTACCCCGCACATGCATCAGGTGAAGGAGGAATAGTAGTGTATGGTGCAACGGTAGCTGAGCTTCCGCAACTTCCACTAGCGGTTAGTGCTTCCTGTGACGGTAGTGTTACACCACAAGCAATGTCTGAAATAGTTAAAGGAGCGCTATCGAAAGTAGGTCCAGTTGTGTCTGGTAACATTTCGATAAGCTTACTCATCTCATTTGTATTTCCGCACTCATCAGTTGCTGTCCAAATGTAAGTTATGGTATATCCGTTACAAGCGTCGACAGGTTCTGAATCAATGGTTTGAACTACGTCTACAGCTGGATCACAATTGTCGAATCCTTCTGGAGCTACTACGGTAAAAGTTTCACCACAAGCGACTGAGTCTGGTGTTACATCACAGCCTTCCATGACTAACCAATATGCTCTGATTGGAGAGTTGGTAGCTCCATCCAAATAATCCCACTCATCTAGCTGATATTCAAATCCAGTACTGTTTACATTTCTAACTCTGATATTCGCAGGATCATACCCAGTCCCGCTACTTGCAGGCCGCATAACTACTACAGGACAACTATAAGTGTTGTTGAAATTAACAGAGAGCCAAGTATCTTGATCTGGTTGTGAAAAGAACCTTAACCCTCGCTCTCCAATGATTTGACTTTCATTATTTAGTACACTTCCTATATTTGGGAAGAATACATAACCCACACTTTCATTTCCGTGAGCGACTTCTGCATCAGATGAAGCTTCTTCTTCAACCATTAAATTTACACCAGTATTACTCCCTGGCTGTATTCTAAGATCAGCGGGATCATCATCGTTGGTAGTTTGCATTTGAGCAATTAAAATATTGTCAAATGAAGCTCCTGTATAAGTTTGGTTATAATTTAAAGCAGTCCAATTTTGATTGAAAGTAGCTCCCGTAGTAGCAGCTTCGTAAGTGGTATTCGTAGTTTGGCTTCCTGCTTCAAATGCCATCCAGGAAACCATTTGAACTGGATTACCGCCTGCACTTGCTTCTTCTTCCTGCATTTTCACTTCGAACCCTGTATTAGTCACGTTTCGTATTCTCGAAGATGCAGATACTGCCCCATTTTGTGTTACCAATTGAGTGAGTACAACGGGATTGACCAATGTATTAGGGAAATTAACTGTTTGCCAACTGGTGGTTACATTACTAACATGCCCTGTGGCAACTTTTGTATTATTAGAAAGTATTTGGTCTACGTTATCTGCAAAAACAGGAACTACTGTTTCACAACCCGTGATTGGAATAGAATCCATATTATTGAAAAACTCACATTCTCCAATGTCAGTAATTGGAAAATCTAATTCCAAATCAAAAGGGAGAGCCAAAGATCCATCATCGTTTCCAACTACATATAAATAGAAGGGAGGTGTTTCACCCGTCAAATCCATATTCACTGTCATCGTGACAAAACTATCTTTCTCTATTTGCTTTTTCAGATGAAAAGTATCTAATAATACGGAGCCTGTCTCCTCTGGATTACCATTATAAAAGGCAAAAGGAGTACTAATTGGAAATACTAAATCTCCCTGATTAGAAAGATCTATGATAATTTCTACATTAGAATAGTCCGTATCACAACCATCTGTAGATGATCCTGAAAATTCGATTTGAAGATCTGATGCAGGGAAGTACGGTTGTCCCAGATCATCTACAGGTCCTATTTGCTTCAAGAAAATATTTAAACGTCCCGTCTGTCCTAATGGAGGATCTCCTACCAAATGATGAACTTGCTGTTGGACAGGAATAGTAAGATCTTCGTTTACGTTAACTACAAAATAAGCGTACTGATTCCATACAGATCTAGTATCTACCCAAGGAGTAGAAGCAGACTGAAAAGACATCATATTACCTGAAAGAGAATATGTGGTCGGGCCACAGTTACAAATAATTTCGGCTTGATCGTCATAATCGACATCCGCAATAATTGGATATTCCAAACCAGTTACAGAACCGCAAAGGAACTGATCCAAATCGGCCCCTGTTGGTCCAGAAATAATTCTAAGATTATCTTCATCTCTATAAACAACTTCAGAAATACCATCGCCATTAAAGTCAAAAGAGGCAAGACCAGTCATACCTGAGTTATCGGTAGTAGGCACGCTCCACCTTTCCCCTAGAGTCCCAGCAATATCAAATTCGTGGTCCTCTACAATTTGTAATACATAGTTGGCTACTACTCCAATTTCAGGTAATAAATCTCCATCAAAATCGGCAATAACAGCATTACTCACCGACCTATACCAAGTTCCTGTATTAGCTTCGGTAATTGTGTGAGTACCTCCTATCTGTGTTTCTGATTGTAAATCCCAGATGTATAAGTAAGAACCACTTGAAGTAGTATGTGTAATAACAGCATCCAAGTCACCATCAAGATCATAATCGGCAATTGAGGTAAAACCGTCGCTGTATCCAGAGAGTTCTCTTACAACCGCCATCGTTCCATTATCTATGTTTACAGCATACACCTGGTTTCCTGCTACCAGTTCAAGACCAGCACAGTTTGTACATTCATTAGAAGGTAAAACATCTACAGCTACAGGTAGTGCGGCAGGGTGTGCATGTGTTAGGTCAACTGGAAAATAGGTACCAATTGAATTCGATCCTCCAGTAGCTATTCTAGCTCCTGTTAATGAATTATAAATTTCATTACCGACGTAAATTTCAGGTGTTCCATCATTATTAAAATCTGCAACGTTTACTGCAAAATCATGTGTAAAATAATCGTAGGATGCAGGCCAACCTGCAGTAACTGTAGCGGATGAAGTCCATCTTTCTACAAAAGTTCCGGTACCAGTACCTTGTGGGTTCGTACCTCCTGGATCATACTCATAACAAACCAGTTTATTAGGATTTGTAGCATCTCCTCCATGAATGATGTAATAAAATTCACCATTACCATCTCTATCTGCATCAGCAATAGCAACACCTTTATTATTTACAGATATCGCTTGTGTATTCGGTCTGTATTTTAGTTCTCCAGTAGCTCCATCAATTACATATATACTATTCGCAACCCCTGTCCCCCAGTCAATATCATCCATTGCAATAATTTCAATACCAGTCAGATCTCCATCCATCTCACCTGCAACAGCAGGCATCAATGTATTAGTCAATTCATTACTAACCCAGTCTTCTGCAATGTCAAACGTAGGAATCCCTGGCGGTTCGTACTCACACTCAGGGTCACAATATTGTAACACATTATCAGGATTACAAGGACAGTCTGGATCGAAAAGGTCTGTCAATCCATCACAATCATTATCTATTTCATCATCACAAATCTCAGGTTCAATACAAGCTGCATTACATTCACACTCAGAATCTTCACAGTCTGTATATCCATCCAAATCATTATCAATTCCATCTGAACAATTTTCTGGTTCAGGACAAGCCCCAGTGTTTATTTCAAGGCACCAGCTATTGAAAGAACCGCCATCTCCGTTTGCTAGGTCTCGGATTCGAAGTGTCCAGTCACCTGGTGCAGGTTCTCCATTGAAATTGGCTAAATCGCCATTAGGTTGATACGTTCCATTGTTTGTTGGTGGACAAGGGATATCGTTATAGTCTCCTCCACTGTCGTTGAAATTAAGTAGAATATTATCATCACCTACACAGTATTGATTTAGTAAAATAACTTCCGTTCCTTCCGGACTAATCAATGAAACCACTAAATCACGCACATAAGAGTGAGTGATGTTTAAGTCATAGATATTTACATCAGTAATACATCCTGATTCTGAAATAGCAATAACAGACTCTTGAACTTCTCCTGCATCTCCAACAATAGTTAGAGGTAAATCCGAAGGTGATTCTCCATCGTCACAACAGATACAATCAGAGTCTGCACAATCTATCTGACCGTCACCATCATCATCAATTCCGTTAGTACAATTTTCTGGAACAGGGCAAGCCTCCGTTAATACCTCAAGGCAATAGGATACAAGCTGTCCTGTTACTCCATCTCCTTCCAGATCAGTAATGATAAGTGTCCAATCTCCATTTGCTGGCTCTCCAGCAAAATTAGAAAATAGATTATCGGGGATGTAAGCAAACCCATCCATAGGTGGACATGGATAGCTTCCATTTGTAGATCCAGAATCATCTAAATCAATTAATATATTATCTTGATTATCACACCATTCATCTATTAGCGTTACGATTGTTCCACTTGGGCTCTGTAGTCTTACATTAATATTGTCAACTTCTCCATGAGTAATATTTAAATCATAAATATTGATATCTAGTACACAATCACTATCAGTAATATTAATTACAGAGGAGTAAGATCCGTTTCCAGCATCAGGTATATTACCTGGTAAAGAAGAGGCTTCTATTCCACTGACACAACAGTCGCAATCTTTATCATCACAGTCAATAGCACCATCACCGTCATCATCTATTCCATTATTACAGTCTTCCGCTGGAGGACAAGGCCCTGTCTCAATTTCCAAACACCAGCCCCGTAAAGAGCCAGTTTCATTATCATCTTCCTGATCTGAAATAGTCAGAGTCCAAGTTCCTGCAGGTGATTTTCCAATGAAAGCAGATAAAGGATTTGTTGGCGGATAAGTAAGCCCATCATTAGGCGGACAAGGATGAGGGGAAGGCGGAGAACCTCCGTCTCCTGCATCGTTTAATGTTATTAAAATATCATTATCATTACCGCACCAGTCATTGATCAATAATACGGATGTTCCATCTGGACCGGTTAGGGTTGCATATATATTGTCAGTTTCATCATGATCAATTTCCAAATCACCAACGGTAATATTTGTGATACAACTGGTTTCTGTTAACGTGATTGTAGAAGTCAGAATTCCATCATTGTGGTCTGGAATATTTTGAGGTAGCCCTGTTGCAGCAGTACAACAATCACAATCATCATCTGCGCAATCTATGAGTCCATCAAGGTCATCATCTATATTATTATTACAAATTTCAGGAACCGCACATGAGCCTCCTGTTATATCTAGACACCAGCCGTTTAGAGTTCCAATATCACCATTACCATCATCAAAGATATTTAGCGTCCAAGTTCCGTTTGGATCCATACCATTAAAGTCTAATAAGTTTCCTTGTGGGTGAAAGGTATTACCGTTTCCTGTGGGTCCACATGTCAAGAAACCGAAAGCAGTACCAGAGTCGTCAAAATTAATATCTACATCATTATTTCCACCACACTGGTCATTCATTAATATAACCGTTGTTGTTCCATCTGGGCCTGTCAAAGAGATATCAAGATCGGCAGAATAGGTGTGATCTATATTTAAATCATAAATAGAAACATTAGCTACACAATTAGTAAAACCGCTTATAGTAATTTCTGAACTTGTCGTATTTCCATCTGTAATATTTTGTGGAACGTCTGTCGGAGCATCTCCTAATGTACAAGTGTAAGCGGGAGGGCAAGCTTCTGTTAGTACTTCAAGACAGTAAGACACAAGCTGTCCTGTCACTCCATCTCCCTCTGTATCAGTAATAATAAGAGTCCAATTTCCGTTTGCTGGTTCTCCTGCAAAATTAGAAAATAGATTATCAGGTATATAAGCAAAACCGTCCATTGGCGGGCAAGGATAACTTCCATTAGTAAATCCAGAATCATCTAAATCAATTAGAATATTATCCTGATTATCACACCACTCATCTATCAATGTGACCGTAGTTCCGCTTGGACTCTGTAACCTTACAACAATATTATCTACTTCTCCGTGAGTAATATTTAAGTCATAAATGTTGATATCTAGTACACAATCGCTATCAGTAATGTTAATTACAGAGGAGTAAGAACCGTTTCCAGAATCAGGAATATTACCTGGTAAAGATGAGGCTTCTATTCCACTGACACAGCAGTCACAATCTTTATCATCACAATCAATAGCGCCGTCACCATCATCATCTATTCCATTATTACAATTTTCTGCTGATGGACAAGGTCCCGTCTCAATGTCCAAACACCAGCCCTCTAAAGAGCCAGTCTCATCATCATCTTCTTGATCTGAAATCGTCAAAGTCCAAGTACCTGCTGGTGATTTTCCAATAAAAGCAGATAAAGGATTTGTTGGCGGATAAATAAGTCCGTCATCTGGAGGGCAAGGATGAGAAGAAGGTGGATTACCTCCGTCTCCTGCATCGTTTAATGTTATTAAAATATCATTATCGTTACCACACCAATCATTTATCAATAATACAGTTGTTCCATCAGGGCCGGTTAAGGTCGCATATATATTATCAGTTTCATCGTGTTCAATCTCCAAATCAACAATTGTAATATCCGTAATACAACTAGTTTCTGTCAAAGTGATTGTAGAAGTCAGAATTCCATCATTGTGATCTGGAATATTTTGAGGAACATCTGTCGGTGCAACACCTGATGTACAAGGGGAGTTTGGAGAACAGGATCCAGTGATTACTTCCAGACACCATCCCTCTAAAGTACCGCTTGGATTGCCTGAATCATCCCATATATATAATGTCCAAGTGCCATTGGCACTTTCACTATTAAAATTAGCAAGGTCATCTAAGGCTTGATAGGTCCCATCATTAGTTGGTGGACAAGGCCAAGACTCATTAGCATTAGGAGAATTACCGTCAAAATTGATGAGCATATCATCATCATTATTGCAATCTTCGTCGAACAAATAAACAATAGTTCCCTCTGGACTTTCTAAATAGATATTGAGGTCACGTAATCTGTTGTGATCTATTTCTAAACCATAAATATTAACATCAATAACACATTCAGTAGAGCTGATGGTTACATCAGAAGAAACGATTGAATTATTAACGATTGATAAAGGCAGATCCGATCCTTCTTCTCCACCGTCAGGACAAGCAGAAGGACAAGCTCCAGTTATTACTTCTAGGCACCAGTTCTCTAAAGTACCACTTGGGCCACCCGAATCATCCCAAATGTATAATGTCCAAGTACCATTAGCACTTAGACCATTAAAGTCGGCAAGGTCATCTAAGGCTTGATAGGTTCCACCATTAGTTGGTGGACATGGCCAAGACTCATTGGCATTAGCAGACCCACCGTCAAAATTAATAAGCATATCATCATCTCCACCACAATCTTCATCAAACAAATAAACGATAGTCCCGTCTGGGCTTTCTAAGTATATATTGAGATCACGTAATCTATTGTGATCTATCTGTAAGCCATAAATATTAACATCGGTTACACACTCAGTAGAAGTGATAACTACATCTGAGGAAACGATTGAATTATTAACAATAGACATGGGAAGTCCGGACCCTGTAATACCACTTGGACAAGGAGGAGGAGGGGGAACAAGTGCATAAGATTCCTCTTCAAATAATGAAGGAGAGCTGGTCGTAGCATAGTCTTCGGCATTGACTAGCGTTCCAGGTGAGTTCACATAAGGAAAGCCTGCTTCCTGATGTATAGGAGCAGACGTTGCTAAATAGAACAAAGGCGAATAGAATGATTTTCGTCGTTCTTTCGCTTTTTCAACCGTTGAGTTTGGTTTTTCTTTTTTCATTCCTAAGAATGCAAGATCTCCATTAATGAACCCTGTAAAAGTTGCCGAATAGGGTAAAAATAAAAATAGAGATACAAGCGTCCAGAAAAATGGTTCGTACACTTTTTTTTGCATAACCTTCCTGTAGCATGATTAAAATTGCCTAATATTAGTTTTCGCGTACACCGATCTGGTTCTATTCACGTATTGAAAAAGAACCAGAAACACTGGTGTTGTTGAATTATTTAGGTTGTTTTAAACTGAAATAGATTAAACTTTTCAGTAATATTATTCGTCGTACTAGGCAATACAATCACTATGCCTAACTTATTTTAAAAATTTATATATGATAAGGTAACATTTTGGAGCCGGCCAGAAACGGCCTAAAGGAGAGGGAAAAGGTTATTTGCCTTTAGTCTAAAACCATACCGGAAGGAGAAATAAAAAAGAAAATTAGAATGGATTTTGTGACAGGTATAGAAATAAAAAAGAGGTGCTCTATTCAGAACACCTCTTTCTTTTGCAGCAAGAGTGTAATATTTTTTTAGTATCTATCTCAACAGTGTGACATTGCCTTTTTTAACAAATTCATCACCATTTCCACATCTTGCTCTTAGGTAGAAACCATAAACATCTGAGGATAATTCTTCCCCTTTGAAAGTACCATCCCAGCCTATATTCTTATCATTAGATTCAAATATTTTCTCCCCCCAGCGATTGTAAATTACGAAGTGAGCATCCGTAACAAAAGCACCTCTTAAATAAAGAATATCGTTATGTCCATCATCATTTGGAGAGAAAGCATTAGGAAAGAAGACAAATGGCTCCTCACAAAGATCTATGACTGTAACCCTAGTAGTAGCTTCGGATTCACAACCAATATCATCAGTAATTGTCACTGTGTAATCTGTAGTTTCGAGCGGGTTTGCAGTAGGACTATAAGACTCGTTTCCTTCGAAGTTAAGCGTATTCTCAGGAGTCCATTCATAAGTAAATCCTTCTTCTCCATTTGGCCATGCCTCCAACTGAGTTGATTCACCCCAGCATATCGTATCAGGCGTTGCTGACAACAAGGCATCATTTGATTCTGCCCGAACAGTAACTTCAAAACTCTCTGTTGTCTCACAAAATTCATTTGAGACAGAGACTTCATAGGTAGTCGTTTCTTCAGGAGTTACTAAAATAACTTCTGTATCTATACCTGTTGGTGACCACATGTAGTCGTGATCAACTCCACCTGAAAGTGTATACAGTGGATTTAGCAATAATGAATCACCTACACAGATATCGTTCTGAGGTTCAAAAGCTACAGCTATAGAATAGTCCATCACTTTTACACTATCCATCACTTCGCAGCCATTAGCATCAGTTGCTATACCGTAATAATATGGTGAACTCGGATCTAAACCAGAGACAGATATTTGATCCCCACAATCTAGTGGAACATTAGTTCCTAAAGCATTTTCGTCATACCAGCAAATTTCTGATGCATTAGTCGTTGCGGATAACAATACACTTCCGCCATCGCAAATGATGCTATCTCCATCTATTTCTAAAGCGAACATTTGGAAAAAGCCAAGTTCTACTGTTCGCACAACTTCACAAAGCCCATCCGCACTTGTAACCGTTACATTGTAAGTCGTAGGGCTTACTACTCCTGACAATGGATTAGGAGCCGTAGGATCAGATAAAGAATCTACAGGAGACCAGCTATAAGTAAAATCAGGATTAGCTCCTGGGAACAAATTAGTTGAATCACCAGGACAGATTGTAATTTCAGCAGGAGGTGCATAGTTATTAAACAGGTTGACCTGTGTCGTATCAGCAAAGTTATCTGTACATCCAAATTCATTAGTTACGGTAAGTGATGCAATAAAATCACCTGCGTCTAAAATAGTAACTCCAGGGTTTTGCTCATCAGAAGTTCCATTGGTGAACACCCAATCCCAATCTGTTATCATTCCACCATCTGGAGAAGTAGACAAATCTGTGAACTGTAAAAAAGCGGTATCGCTACACGGCGAAAGCTCAAAACTAAATTCAGCTTCCGGTAACGGAGCTTCTATTACTAATATCGTATCTGTAATCGAACAGTTGAAAGTATTAGTAATTTCGACATAATAGCAAGCCGTATCTGTAACCATCACTTCTAATGGATTAGGGCCTGCAACTGTTCCATCACAATTAAACCAGGAGATTACATTCCCAGGACTATTCACACTTAAAATTATAAACTCGTCACAACTTACTGTATCACTCAACATCGGGGAAGCAGGAGTGGGTGCAGCATTCAGCGTTACAGAATCTACAATAGAACAGCCCACCGCATCTGTTAGTGTCAATACATAAGTTCCTACGCCAAGATCAGAAATGGTTTGTGTAGTCTCCATAGTACTCCACTCATAACTGTAATCAGGTGTTCCGTTCTCTCCCATCGCAGTAATGGAACCATTGGCTTCTCCTTCGCAGCCAGGGGGTGTTGGCGTAAAGACGATGTTTAGATCGTCTGCTGTATTTTCAACTGTTACATTTTCGGAAACGGAACATCCGTTAGCGTCAGTTAATACAAAATTGTAAATACCTTGTTCGAGGCCTGTAATATTTTCGGGATCTGAAGGAGCAGGTATTATGGTCGGCCAGACAATTGTATAAGGTGCTGTTCCCACAACGATGTTACTCAGTTCAATAGATCCAAGCGTGGTACAACTCTCATCAATAACCGCAATGTCAACATCTACCTGTGAAGGATCTGTAACATTGAAGCAAGCTGATCCTGCAAAACAACCGTCTGCATCTGTTACAATGATGCAGTATTCTCCAGGTCCAAGGTTATCTTCGCTTACTGGAAATCCGTCAATATTTACGATTGTAATTATTGGAGGTCCATTGAAATTAAGATCAGGTGTAACCGTGTAAACAACTGTCGCGTCTCCAGCTCCTGGGCAAGAAGTCATCAAGTTTTCATTTTCAATTACGACATTAGCAGGAGGTACATTATTATTTAGCACAAAGCTGATGCTCTGCTCGCAACCAGTTATGTTATCAGTTACAAAAACAATATACAGTCCTGCTCCTAAACCAGTCTGAGTCGCATCCCCCCAACTATAACTATAATCCCCACTTCCTCCAGAAGTAACTTCTATGGTAGCTTGTCCATTCCCCATTTCACAATCTGGAAGTACATCAATTGTTACTGCTAGTTCAAGCGGATTATTTTGACCCACAATAATGGTTAGTACATCAATACAGTTTGGATCAATTGAATCATCTGAAACCGTTACCTGATATTCTCCAGCAGCAAGATCTGTTCTGGTTGGACCGGTTCCTAAATCACTCCATATATATGTATAAGTAGCTGGAGTCAGTGTTACAGCTCCATCCGCATCGTTACAAGTCGCAGGAGTAATATCAATCTGAGTTGGCTCTGGACCATTCGTTGTACCGATGGTAAAAGTTTCTACAACATTACAAGTCGAATCTATCAGATCAGTAATAGTAACCACGTAAGTTCCGGCGGGGACACCAGTTATTGATTGATTGTTGGAACAAGAACCACAACTCCATTCGAACGAATAATTCGCAGGATTCTGTAGAATATTGATCGTAGCAGATCCATCTGTTTCTTCGCAATCCGTTTCTATCACCACCACTGAAGTAATAATAGGCTGTTCGCAATCGCAATCAATAGCTTCATCAAGTATCGTCATGGTTTCTGTTAGAGAACAATTATTAGCATCCGTTAATGTGAAGCTGTAATCTCCAGGCATCAAATTAGAAAGGCTGGAACCTCCTGCCGTAGTAGACCAACTGATGTCATAAGGAGTCGTTCCTCCAGAAATAAACAACAGATCTATACTTCCTGGCTCTTCGCATGTGAATGGATAGATTGCAATATCAACGTCTAGTTGTTCAGGAGTCGTTACTTCAAAACAATCAGAACCCGCTGCACAATTATTAGCATCGGTAATAAAAATACAGTAGTTACCTGGTGGTAACATTCCATTCGTGTACACATTGTTATCTGCATCTACGATAGTAGTGTCTAGAGGCAATACAGCACCTAAAGCATCAACCGTAAAAATGACTGTTCCATCTTCTGAGCCAGGGCAACTAACTTGTACCGGAGCAGGATCAATTTCTATACTTGATAAAGGCACGTTATCATTCAAGCTGAAACAAGCCGTTACTTCACAAGTCGTTACATTATCTGTAATAACTACACAGTAAGGGCCGGAAGGAAGATTGTCTTGTGTGTTTCCATTCCCCCAACTAAAGCTGTAATCACCACTACCTCCAGTTACATTTAAGGTTACAGAACCATTTGCTTCATTACATTCTGGTAATTGATTGATAACGACTTCAGCTGTAAATCCAGGATCTTCTCCAATGACGACAGTAACAACATCTGGGCAACTTGGGTCAGCAGGATCAGTAATCGTAACTTGATAACTACCAGCTGCTAAATCTGTTCGCACAGGTAAATCATCTCCGACGTTCCAGTCATATTGATAAGTATCAGGACTAAAAGCCGCCGTACCATTTGCTAAGCCACAAACAGAATTTGTTGTTTCCAAAGTTACTTCAGGGCCATCTATTGTTCCTACAGTAAATACTGCTTCTATCGGACACTCCAAATTATCTGCCTCTGTGATTGTGACGGAATAGGTTCCGCTGGCCAATCCAGTTCCTACGTTAGTAGTACTTATATTTGGCAACCATTCATAAGTATAATTCCCTGGAACAGCCATTGTGATAGTAGCCTGACCATTAGACTGACCACAAGGTGTTTCTATTACAACTATGCTTGCAATTATTGGCGTGATACATTCATCACAATCAATTGCTTCATCATCCACCGTTACTGTTTCTGATAAAGAACAGCCATTCGCATCTGTCAAAGTAAAAGAATAATCACCAGGTGTTAGATTTGTAATTGCATTGTTAGAACCTGGTTCGCTCCACGCAATGGTATAAGGTGCCGTCCCTCCGTCGATGAATAATAGCTCTACACTTCCGGCATCATCACAAGTTACATCAGTCACTGCAACATCTACATCTAAGTTTTCTGGCTCTGTCACTTCAAAGCAAGCTGAACCTGCGGAGCAATCATTAGCATCTGCTACCAGTATACAATAGCTACCTGCGGATAACATACCATTTGTGTATTCGTTTCCATCAGCATCTTCTATCGTAATCGTCAGTGGTTGAGCAGCGTTCATTTCCTCAATTGTAAAAACGACTGTTCCATCTGCACTACCGGGGCAAGAGGTTTGGACATCCGTTGCATCAATTGTTACAGTTGCTTGTTCTACATTATCATTCAAACTAAAGCAAGCCGTCGTTTCGCAACCGTTGGTATTGTCTTCAATATCTACACAGTATATACCTGATGGTAAATTTGTTTGTGTATTGCTATTTCCCCAACTGAAAGTGTAATCGCCGCTTCCACCAATTACGTTGATGGTTACAGAACCATTTGATTCATTGCAATCTGGTAGTTGGTTTATTACAACCTCGTAGTCTAAATTTTCATTCTCTTCAATCACAACTGTGATTACATCAGGGCAGTTTGGATTTGCAGGATCAATGATTGTCACCTGATAATTTCCTGCGGCTAAATCTGTACGACTTGCTACATCATCACCTTCATTCCAATCGTATTCATAATTAGCAGGAGTAAACGTAGCTGTTCCATTTGCCAATCCACAATCTGCATTTGTTGTTTCTAAATTTACTGTTGGGCCATCTACTGTTCCTACGGTAAATGTTTCTGAAGTAGTACAAGTTGGATCAGATGGATCTGTAACGACTACCGTATATGTTCCACTTGCTAAATTTGTAGCCACGTTGTTAGAAGAGGTAGTTCCTGTCCATTCAAAAATATACGCGGTAGTTGGATCAGCCATTGTTACAGTTGCTTGTCCTTCTGCTACGCCACACTCTGTCTCTATGACTAATACACTGGCGATGACTGGCGTTGTACAATCATCACAATTCACAGCCTCATCTTCAACCGTCACTGTTTCTGATAAAGAACAACCATTCGCATCTGTCAATGTAAAAGAATAATCACCAGGCGTTAGATTTGTGATTGTATTGTTAAAACCTGGCTCGCTCCACGCAATCGTATAAGGTGCGGTCCCTCCGTCAATGAATAATAGTTCTACACTTCCGGCATCATCACAAGTCACATCCATCACTGCAATGTCCACGTCTAAATGATCCGGTGTTGTCACTTCAAAGCAAGCTGAACCCGCAGCGCAATCATCGGCATCTGTTACTACTATGCAATAATTACCAACTGGAAGTTCATCTGCTTCGTATTCATTACCATCTACATCTTGAATAGAAATAGTCAAAGGCGTCTCAGCATTCATCTCATCAATGGTAAAAACTACCGTTCCGTTTTCATCTCCTGCACAAGACACTGCGATGTCGTCAATATTATCAATCGTAATACTAACTTGTTCTACATCGTTATTCAAACTAAAGCAAGCCGTAGCTGTACATCCGTTCTGAGTATCTACGATATCAACACAGTAAATACCCGCAGCTAGATCATCTTGGGTATTTCCATTCCCCCAACTGAATTCATAATCACCGCTTCCGCCAAATACATTTATTGTTACCGAACCGTTTGACTCTTCACAGTCTGGCTCTTGATTTATAATGACCTCGTATGTGAGGTTTTGATTTTCATCAATGACAACTGTAATTACATCTGGGCAATCAGGGTTAGCTGGATCAGTGATTGTTACTTGGTAAGTTCCCGCTGCTAGGTCATCTCTTACCGCTTCGTCTGCACCTACGTTCCAATCGTATTCATAATTAGCAGGAGTGAAGGTGGCCGTTCCATTCGCTAAGCCACAGTCTGCATTTGTTGTTTCCAAATCTGCAGTTGGGCCATCTACCGTTCCTACAGTAAATGTTTCAGAAACGTTACAACTTGCATCGCTTGGATCAGTGATTGTAACAGAATAAGTACCACTTGGGATATTTGTAGCAGTATTGTTATTACTGATGTTATTTGACCATTCGTAAATGTAATTGATAGCAGCATTTGCCATTGTAATCGTTACCTGTCCGTTTGCTTCATCACAATTTGCTTCTTCAATTAGAATACTTGCAATAACTGGCGTATTACAAGGTGGAGGACCGCAGTCGTCTTCTATTGTAACCGTATACACTTCTATACAATCATCATCATCCGTAATAGTCAACGTATAATCTCCTGCTGCTAAATCTTCTAAATTCTGATCGTCCTCACCATTGCTCCATTCATAATCATAAGGTGGGTTTCCACCAAAAGGAGTCACTGTTATTGTACCTGTTTCTTCATCACATTCTGTAGGCGTTGTATTTAGTACTGCTCCCACCGCAGTTGAACTGAGTTCTATTGTAGTACACAGATCATCGGTACAACCAACGGCATCGGTAACTGTCACACAGTAAGTTCCAGGTGCAAGGTCGGTACGTTCAGGTCCTACAAATCCATCATCCCAGGTAAACACAAAAGGGGGAATCCCAGAATCTTCTTCCATGCCTGATGTGATAGAACCATTATTCAAACCACACGTCGCATCCTCGGGATAAATATTTGCGTTCACATTACTACTGTCATCGTCCACATCAATATCCAGTTCTTCTGAACAACCGTTAGCGTCTGTGATGGTCACAAAATAATGTTGATCACCCAATCCACTGATAGAAGAGGTTGTTTCACCTGTGCTCCAATTATAGGTGTAAGGACCGTTTCCTCCACTTACCTCCAATGCGATGGAACCATTATTAAAGCCACAGAATCCGTCTGTAACTTCTACATCCACATCAAAATCGCAGGAAGAACAAGATTCAGCTACATAAAACCAGTTGGCTGATGATTCCTTATCACCGGCCCAAAGTACTGTTGTCAAACAACAGCACAGCAGCAGTGATAGAAGCTTACTCAAGGTTTGTATTTTCTTGTTTGTCATTGTCTTTTGTATTGATATACCTAAGTATTGTAATTCTATTGTTAGAAAATAATTGAGTCTTAATTATTTTCCTGGGCGATTAACTTTTGGTCTACAGTTATTTAAAACTTTTGCAGAAATAATATCTACTCGTCTGTCTCTACAAGCTCTGATGTCTCTAATCGACATGCGGTGGTAGCAACCCTCACAAGCTTCCTCCTCTCCTCTTGGTACTTCCTTTATTTTCAAGCGGCTGTAGTACTGGCCAAGGCTCTGGCCATCTATACTCCAGGTACGCAGATAGTTTTCCAAACTACCAATTCGACGTTTTGTAAGAGCCATGTTATAACTTCTGTTAGAACGCAAACTCGCGTGTCCCTGAATCGTAATTTCTATAGTGGTCGCTTCATCAGCAGTAGACAAAGTGTTATAAAGTTCTTGTGCAAAATCATTCAGACGAGCCATTCCGCTTTTCACATCATCTTCGAAGAAACTATTCATTTCTTTGTATCCCTTTGTTCCTTTTGAAAACTTCTTCTCAAAGTAGTTTCTATTCGAAAGGTAGTCCTCAAAGGTCTGCTGATAAGTCAGTTCCGTAGTTGTTTGCTCTGTATCAGGATTCGGATGATCGTTATCAAAATACAGTGGAATATTTCCAGGCATTGGTATGAACTTACAGAGGTAGAGCTTAGTTTGCAATGTGGTTGGTTCCATCGGAATATCCTTCGTACTGACGTAAGTTGTGTCAGAGGTATAACCATCTTTGCTCGCAACAACCATGTAAGATTGTTTGAAATCCAATTCGTAATCATAGGCGTTTATATCTGCCAGTTGTTGCGTACGAAGTGTTCTCGTTTGCGGAAGCAAAATCAATTCTACTTTCACATCATTCAATGCACTGTTACCATTTACATCATAAGTCAGGGCCGTCAAATCAACTGTTGGTCGCATGTAGAGTTTTACTTCTACGGTATTATCGACCAGCTTCATATCAGGTTTTGTGTAAACTTCTTTTCGACTCAAAGTATAACCTGGTTTCTTTCCTTCAATCTTGTAGTTCGTTTTCCAATTTGCATTGTAGAGGTAAGTGTAGTCGTTGATGTTTTGACTCACACTTGCATCAGTGCTTTTGCTGGACATTACGTTTACAGTAGCTCCTGGCAATGGCTCACCCGTCAACTCATGGAAAGTAAGTACCCGCATTTTGATATCTCCGCTCGTAGGTGTTTTAGGTCTTAAGTACAGGCGCACTTCTGCTGGATTAGCTCCAGTTCCATCTCCTGAGAAATAAGACTTAATAGCTTTTGTATAACCTGGCTTTGTAGCAACGATACTGTAGATTATCTGACGGGAAATATCATAGTTGTAAGTATGATTTTCCATATTCGTTCTGGACTCTTTCGGGTAAGTGATTGATGCAAAATCTACTGTCGTTCCAGATAATGGCTGACCAGTGATTTCATCAAAAGTCAAAACACGTAATTTGATTGGCGACGTTGAAGTCAGCGGTGTATTTCCTTTCAGTGGATTCGGATCACACTGACCGGTCACACTTACCGACTGAATATCGACTCTTCGTTCTTTACTCGCTACCAAATCTACAATAGGTGTTTTTTGAGACGTAATAGACTTGGTATCTCCAAGCGGCTTCTCCGTAACAAAAATCCGAGGATAATACGGCTTCATACTTTGCGAACCGTTGGTCCACTCTCTCAGGTGATTTCTCAGAGAGCTCACTCTACGTTTTGTTAAAAAGAAATTGTATTTCTCGTTTGATAATTTACTAGCGTTTCCCTGAATGGTAATATTCACTTACGAATTTGAATTGTCCGTCGAAGCGAAATAATCATAAATGCGTTGTGCGAAAGCATCCAGTTTTTCTAAGCCGCCTTCTACTTCATTCTCGAAGAAGGAGTCCACTTCTCTGTAGCTATCTGAGTTTCTTCGGTACTTTCGCAGAAATTCTTTTCTCTTGTCTAAATAAGCTTCTGCTGTTTCTCCATAGGTCAATTCTGTAATTGGGTCTTCCGTATCAGGACTTGGATAGTCATTATCAAAATACAAAGAAATGTCTGGGAACGGGTCTAATCCTTTACAGAGGTAGAGGTTAGCCAATAGAGTAGTTGGAATTATTTCTATATTGTCCGTACGTACGTAAGCGGTGTCTGAGGTATAGCCTGGCTTAGTTGCAACGACCATATACTGGTTGTAATAATCGAGGCCAAAGTTGTATTCATTAGTTGTAGCCACATTGTTAGAATCAATGGCTGCGAACTTGGGTTGTAAGATCAACTCTACCTTTACACCGTTCAAATTCTCACCTGTACTTTTATCAAAAGTAAAGGTATTCAAATCCACCTGTGGTGTAAGATCCATTCTTACTCTAATCGTTGTATCTGTTCTTTCGAAAATTGTAGAGAATCCATCCTCATCTTTGAGATAGCCTTCTTTTGTAGCCAGAAGATCGTACTCGTTTTCGTAGTCTATTCCAAATGTAAAATAGTTGGACGTATCATTAAGGTCAGAATCTGTAAATTGACTAATGATGTTTTCTAGGTTAACTGCTGTTCCCAAAAGCGGTTCGCCTGTGATGCTATTGAAAGTCAAAACTTCCAATTTCAACTTAGGCATTTCTACTTTATAGATATCGCTACAAGTGCAAAGCGAATCTCCTGATGCACAAAGATTACCAGGTCGATTAGAAGAGAAAAAGGCTTCTTTTCCATCATCGCTGATGGCATAATAAGTATCATCATAACTGGAGTTCATTGGATAGCCCAGGTGCTGAACCTTTCCAAATCCATTGTTACTTTTCTTTACTTTATAAATGTCAAAACTCCCCATGTTCTTATGTCCCTCTGAAGAGAAGAACAAAGTCTGCATAACCTCATCCCAGTGGGGAGTGATATCATTGTCTTCGGTATTGATCATTTCACCTCCAGACAATGTAGATGCATTTTTAGGTTGCGTACAAATACTATCTGCTTCTAAGTAAGTATACCAAATATCCATTTTTCCAGCTCCATCTGGTCGGTTACTGGAGAAGAAGAGAATGTCTTTTTTAGTTGCTTTGTCTTTACCAACGGTTGGTTGCGTAGTGGTGTACCCTGTCTTGTTGATAAAATCAGGGAAGGCTACTTTAGGTCCCCATTTTTCCTGATCATCCTGGTCTCTGTAGTACAATTTACATTCTGTATCAGTGAAGTTGATTTGCTTACACAAAGTATAAACGACCTTTTTTCCTTCGTTTGCGAAAGCGACATGAGCTACGTGTAGATCCTTTTCTCGGAAAGCATCGAATTCGCTAACACTAGTTCCTTTTTCCTCTTCTTCATCTTTTACCAAAACAGTCGTTAGAGAAATATCATCAATCGTTTTATCGTCCTCCGCCATTCGCTCGATCCAAACAGAGCCGTCTTCCTTTTCTAATTGTGTTTGTTCGTAATTATCACGAATACTAGTGAAGTAAAGTTTGCCATTATATTTTAACGGAGCAATATCAGTTAGCTCAGAATTCACTGGTTCATCCAAATGCTCAATTTCTACTTTATCTGGATTCTCCGTCAATTTGATTGACCATTCGCAAGCTTCGATTTCCTTACGTGCTCTTTCTGCATAGAGTGAATTAGCGGATCCAGGGCCGTTTACGAAAGCTTCGAAGTGCGCCTTCGCTTCGTAATATTTCCCCTGACGTTTTTCTACGTCTGCCAACCAGTATTCCGTCAATGGATGAGCAGTTTTTCCATCTTCCAAATCAGCTACACGTTGGTAGTATACTTCTGCGAGATCATAGATTCGAGTCTTACGTGCAGACTCTGCCGCCTGGTGGTAATTTTCAATAGATTCTCTTCCAGCTTCCGTTACCAAAAAGTGATAATAAGACAATGCCGCTGTATAGTTTCGATTGGCCACGGCCTCTTCTGCTTTTTCTGTATAAGCTTTATAAGATTGCGTAAAAGCAATGTTATAAAAAGCACATAGGCAGAGAATTAGTGGGAGGCTTTTTTTCATGGTTGATTTATTTTTTGGTTTCCGGTCATTGATACCAGCTACCGATTGCGCTAAGGGATGGTGTATTTTGTCTATTGGTAAACAGGGCAAGTAGGACAGAACTCTCGTTCATTTACTCTTCTCAACATATAGATTACAGAGAATTCAGGACCTCCAAAGTTGTTGGTTGCATTTGTATTTGCAGCTCTTCCAAAGTCAGAAATATTAATATCATAGCTGAATCCAAACAACCAATCTCTGAATAGTACTTCTATGTTAGGAATGATGGCATCTCCAGTTCCGAAGCCTTCTGCATTCCAACGATAGCCGACACCAAGTCCAACAGCAGTGCGGTGCGTCGGCTTAGGGTTCAAGTGAAGGCGACCACCTAGATTAGCAACATGTTCTGTTTCTTCACCTTGATATCTTCCGTTGAACAAAGCAACTAAGTCGAATTTCTTAGAGAGCTGTAGCGTTGTCAATCCATAAATATTCAGCAGTCGTTCCAGGCGTACTGTTTCGTTTTCATAGAAGTTTTGCTCAGGACGGTTAATGTGCAACAAGCCTGCTCCAACATCAAGTGTGGTTCTCGAACCTTGTCTTTTCTTCTCCTCCTTTCGGAAATGATAATTCAACCCCGCAGAAAAATCGCCATAGATTCTACCTGTGTTATCAAAGTTCTCCCCCGTCAAAGCATCTGGGTTATATTGCTTCCCATTTTCAATAAATTGGTCATCCCAACGAAGGTCGTCCATCTTAAAAGCTCTTTGGAAACCACCAATAGATATTCCCCCTCCGATAAAGTGTTGCTTAGCAATACGCTGAGTGTAAGAACCATTCAGAGCGAGGTAAGTCGTACTGAGTCTGGAATCACCTGCCCAATCGTAATTGAACACGATCCCTCCTCCGAAGAAGTTTGTGTTTGATTTATTTTTATTGAAACGAGTATCCCAGCTCCCATTCAAGGTTTGATAACCAACGGGGACTGACTGCCACTGCGAACGATAGTTGGCAGCGAAGCGATGATCTCCATCAAAGATTCCTGCAAGAGCGGGATTGAGTTGAAGCGGAGCATTTCTGATTTGAGAAAAATGAATCTCCTGCGCCTGAGCAAATTGAAAGCAGACTAGGGCAAGGCAGATTACTAATGCTTGGCGTAATTTCTTGGCAGTATAAAAATTCATAGTCGGAGGTTGTTTAACTGTCCTTTGTTCTGAATGAGCTAATCGAGTTTTTTTAATAAAAATTCGATTGACTAAAACTGTTTAATTATTCGTTGTTTTTAAGTGGCTGTACTCCTTTTTGAGTATTCACTAACTTTTCATCAACGTCGAAAACTGATCGAAAGATTCAATCAGTAAGAACGATACTAAATAGTATTGTTCACTTTTCAATAATGAGTCTTCTCAGATCGCGATCAACTTCTCAGTTCATCTAATTTAAAACGAGTGTGTGGTGTGTAGTTATACCTAAAAGCAGGTAACTATTTGTATCGGAAACAGGGGATTCAAGCAGCCGGATGGCCACGTTTGATCAGATTGATTTGTTCAAACACTTTCAGCCCTCAATTCCTGTATATTTTAAGTTAGGCTTTGGTAAAAGTTGTGTAGGATTCGGATTCGTTGTTCTCTGCGAATGATAAAAAGGTTACCACTAAATCTTCAATTATCTTCCTTTCAGACTTTCTATAGTTAGTGAAAGTCACATTTTAGTATCTCCGTAGAATCAACAAAAATAGACAATTCGGTAATATTTCTAGCTATACACTTCTCTCATTTGTCCAACAGGGCTAATAAAACGGGGACATTCGCCAAAACTTCTGTAATAATGAACGATTCATTAATGTAAAGTGGCTACTTTTTTTAGTCAAGTGATGAATAAAAATACCACTTATTAGAAAGCCCCTTGATATGGCAACCAAGGAGCACTGTGCTAATATACTGCTTATATTAACAATAACGCATTCTACGTATATATTTTCACAGGCGGATATAGTAGATATCCATATCATTTCGGGATATATTTTTTGCAGAAAACCGCCCCGGTAAAGGAATGATCTCCTCTAAATCAAAGGTCATACAACTTTTAGGTAAGCCACTAAATATCAGCGAATAATGTGCATGTGTACCTGCGGGAACCAGTTGCCACATCGGGGCCATACTTACGTTTTCTACGTGAACCAAATCACTACGATGAGCAGAGTGTTTATCCAACAGGTAGGTCGTCGGCCAAACTCTGATATAATGGTCATAATTAGCTGCCGCTGCACTTACGCAATGCACAACAACTTGCCCTTCTTCTTGAATCTGAGATTGGAGTTCTATCAAAAGATCTGGAGCGATCTCTACTTCTGGTTTTGTTATGACGTGGCTCATTTTCTTTTAGTACTGCACCATTGAAACGGTGGGTTAATGATAATTACTTTTCTACTGCAAACTTAATATTTTTATTTCTACTCTCTGATTCTTTGCCCTGCCTTCCCGGTGGTTATTAGAGTATTTTGGTTTTCGTTTTCCATAGCCTTTGAACAGTACTCGATTCTTATCAATCCCTTCTTGCACGATGTAACCGGACACTGCCTTTGCTCTTGCAGACGATAATGCATCACAGAATGCATCCTCAGGAATGTTGTTAGTATGCCCTCCCACTTCAATAACAACCAATGGATTGTCTTTTAAGAAAGTAGCAATTTCTTTCAATGTTGGATAAGACTCCGGCGTCATGTTCGTACTATCTGCTTCAAAGTACAGATTAGAAACCTGTAAAGTTTGTCCTTGTTGCAAACGTCCGGCAGTAAGTGCAGGTAGAATTTTCTTCTTTGTTTCTACAGCCAAAGTATTGCTACAACCATTCGCATCTGTAACGGTGACACTATGATTCCCAACTGGAAGCTTTTTGGCTTCAGCTGCTGTTTCTCTGTTATCCCAAACATAGGTGTATGGAGTAGTTCCACCAACTATGTTGAGTATGGCTTTTCCGTCCCGACTGTTTTCATTAGTGGCAGGAGTATTTTTAGAAAGCTCAATAGTCAGTTTTCCAGGTTCTTTTATCTCGACATTCTTAACAATACTGAGTCCGCTAGCATCGGTAAGTGTTAGTTCGTAGTCTCCTCCTGACAATTGGCTAGCACTGTTCCCATTTATACTCGCTACATTCCATTTGTAATCGAAAGGTGATTTCCCACCTTGTACTTCTACCGCCAGCGCACCTGTTTTTTCGCCGTTGCAATTGATCGAACCGGTTTGTTGAATATTGACAGCCAATGGTAATATGTCTTCTGTAATTGTAATGTTAGCAGTTGTTGTACAACCATTTTCATCCGTCACTGTGAGCGTATGTTCTCCCGGAGAAAGTTTGCTTGCCGTATTTGTAGCCTCATTGTTATCCCAGACATATTTATAATCACCTGTTCCTCCCTTTACTTGCGATTTTGCTTTTCCATCTGCGTTGTTTGTAGTGGCGGCGGCCAAAACATTGATACTTACTTCCAGTGGAGAAGGAGCTTTCAAGGTTGATTTAGCAACAGCAGTTGTACCAGCGGCATCCGTAATCGTAAGTTCATAAGCACCTGCTTCTAAGCCCGTTGCACGTTCTCCTTTTGCAGAAGCATCACTCCACTCATAGGTAAATGGCGACTTTCCACCACTGACCTCTGCTTGTAAAGCGGCTGTAGTTTCACCTGCACATTTTATTTCTTGAGTCGTTTCCAAGTTTACAGAGAGTGGTAAAATATCTTCTGTAATAGCGATGTTAGAAACTGCGGTACATCCGTTCTCATCTGTTACGGTCACCTCATGATTTCCGAGTGCTAATTTTTTAGCCGTATCATCAGTTTCACCTGTGTCCCATTTGTAAGAATACTTCTTACCTGTCCCCCCTTTCACTTTTGCGACTGCTTTTCCATCAGCATTATTTGCCGTGGCAGGCGACTTTACAGAAACAGTAACTGAAAGTGGATCTGGAGATTTTACTTTTGCTTTTGCAATCGCCGTATTAGAAGCAGCATCTGTAACCGTGATTTCATAATCTCCAGCAGCGAGGCCATTAACTGACTCGCTAGTAGCTGTAGCCCCACTCCACTGATAGGTAAAAGGCGATTTTCCACCACTGATTTCCGCTTTCAAAGCAGCGGTACTATTACCTGCACATTTTATAGCAGCAGTACTTTCCAGACTTACATTCAGTGGTAAAATATCTTCTGTAATTTCAATAGTTGCTGTGACCGTACAACCTTTTTCATCAGTGACTGTAACGGATCGTGACCCCATAGGCAGCTTGGTTGCCGTTTCATCTGTTTCACCGGTATCCCATTTGTAAGAATAGTTTTTACCTGTTCCTCCTTCTGCTTTTACGGTAGCTTTTCCATCTGCGTTATTGGCTGTCGCAGGAGACTTTACTTTTATGGATGCTTGCAACTTTGAAGGTTCTTCGATATTAATTTCAGCAGTTGTAGAACTATTGTTAGAGTCTGTTACTACTACTTTATACTTACCAGTTCCAAGGTTTGTTGCTGTTTCACTAAAACCGGAGGATCCCATCCATTGATAAGTGTATGGTTCCTGACCTCCACTTATAGACGCTTTAATAGCTGCACTTTTATCACCTGTACAGTTATTAAAAGCAGTCTGTTCGAGAACGACGCTGAGTTCTCCCAACTGTTCTTTAATCATTACTTTTTCTATTACGGTACAACCATCTTTTTCAGTAACCGTAACGGTATGTTCTCCCGCACTGAGTTGAGTAGCTGTTGCTGTCGTTTCGCCACTATCCCAGTTATAAATAACAACACCACCATTACCTCCATTAAATTCCACAGCCGCAGAGCCGTCATTACCGCCTCCCATCGAAGCCTCTTTGACTTGTCGAACATTTATAGCAAAATTGGATTCTTTGATACTCACCTCAGCAGTTGCACTTTTCCCTTTTTGATCTGTAATGGTAACTGCATAATCACCAGGGCCTAAATCCTTTGGGTTTTCGCCAACTAGGCCCCTGTTCCATTGATAAGTATATGGAGGTTCTCCACCGGAGGCTCTCACTTCCAGCGCAGCATTTTTAGCTCCTGATTTACAATCTAAAAATTCAGTTACCTGAACTGTCCCTGTGAGAGAAGATGATTTTCCAATATAGAAAACGCCCTTGTTCTGCGTACCTACCCAAAGTGCGCCATCTGAGTCGGCAGAGATGCACTTTACTGCTTGCGAAGTAAAATCCTCCGCAGGTCCATAAGTCTGATAAGTCTCTGATTCAAAATCATAACGCGCAATAACATCTGAAGCAATCCACAGAAAACCTCTATTGTCAAAATCCAGATCTACTGGAGGGCCATCGAACATTCGTTCCTCAAATTCTGATTCGTAGAGGTTTCCTTTGTCGTCCATTTCAAGAACTTCCTCATCTGCAATTACCCAGATCGTTCCTCCTCTGTTTGCGATAGCTGTAAAATCATATCCTTTAGAATATAGACTCTCTTTCTTACCCTTTCGAGAAAACATTCCGTCATCTGTACCCGCTAATAGTTGTCCGCTGGAAGTGATGAAGATCGTTTGAATGTTATTTGATTTAAGCTTAGAATTCTTACTAGTTAGGTTTTTAATAAGGCTCAGACCACCTTTGTTATCTAATTGAAAAAGACCTTGATCAGCTGTACCAATCCAGAGTTCTTTTGTCTTCGTATTAATGCTGGCTGTTGTTATTTGATTGGTAGAAATACCAAGTAACTTTTCTAATTCAGCTTTTGAGAAATAAATTTCTTTATTGCCATCAGGGGCTGAGAGCAATGTCCATTGGTCGGATTTGAGATCCATATTTTTAGCATGCTCTGGACTTTGAGCTAAGAAGAGTCCGAGCTGATCGGCCACCCACTTATTATTATCTCTATCAATATGAATATTATTGACAGGCGCATTTCGATCAATGTCTGCACAGCGTTGTACTTCGAGTTGTTCTTGTGCAGAGAGCTGTACGAATGTCATGCTGAAAAGTAGTAGTAATAATTTGTTCATCTTTCTCTGTTCCTGTTTTTGCTATAGTAATTTTACGTGGGGTGGATTTCTCTTGCAGGTTATAAAGTGCTTGGAGGTATCATAGGTTTGATGTCCAGTGATTTAAAACGCACAAATATACGGACTGGTATAAATTCATTGCGCTAATCGTCCTCTGTATTACGATCAAATTTTTTCCGTAAGGTGAAATAATCTTCTACCGTTCCATCCTTCGCTACAAATTTTAAATTTAACTCATCGTCTTCTATTTCTAACAGACAAGAACCTCTCTTTTTCAAACTAACCGCCATTGCCTTATGATCCAATGTGGAAGAAGCGAGCTTGCCTGCTGAACCTGCTACTATGTAAATTGCTCCATCACCTGCCCTTTCGCCAGTCGTTTTTTTAGCGTAAGCTCCATCGCCATCTTTCTGACCATCTCCACTCCCCTTCTGTCCAACGGTATGTTTCTCTTTATCGAACGTGTAGGATTTATCATAATGTCCATTTAGCAAGTAAGACCTCTCGTAAGAATGGCTATGTCCACTAAGAACTAAATCAACTCCGTTTCGCTCCAGCATTGGAACAAAGTTCGATCGCATTTTTCTCAATTTTTTTGCATTATCAGAATCATGCGATCCTTTAGAATATGGCGGATGATGCCAGAAGGCGACGATCCAATCGGCCAATGTATTCTGAATATCTTTCTCGCACCACTGGTACATTGGCTCCCCGATTCCCTTGTCAGAGCCTTCTGAATCCAAAACGATGAAATGTACATTTCCATGATCAAATGAGTAATAAGCCTCTGTACCGGAGGCCACTCCACCTGATTCTCCTTTTTTAGGAAACGTAAAAATTTCGTAGTAAGGTCCGAGCTGATTTTTACTATTGGCAGAATAAGAATCATGATTTCCGAAAGTAGACCAAGCCGTCGTATTTTTCAAAGTCTCCTCATACATATCTTCAAAGAGTGCATCCTGATAATCGCGTTGAGTACCAACAGGGTAAGCATTATCTCCGAGAAAAAGCAGCATATCCAGTTCTTCTTTGTCCTTATAATTTAGAAAAGCATCTCTAACCGCTCGCTGATGTTTGTCTTTGCTGCCGCAATCTCCGAGAATCCAAGCACTGAGTTTTTTTGACTTACCTATTTCAGGATGCGTCTTGAAATAAAGATCATTTTTTAAATCAACGTTAATAGAGTAGCCATCAGGAATCGAATAATAATATTTTGTGTCTGCTTTTAAATCCGTTATTTCGACTTCATGGTTTTTGCTTTCCACTTCATCAAAAAAGGTATACACGAGACTATCAGGATGGAGACCATAGTGTATGAAGGAGGCATTTATTTTTTTAGTTTTCCATTTTACAACAATACTCTTACTAGTTGCTTTTTGCAAATAAGGCCCTCTGACAATTTCCTGCACACTGGTTTTCCCACTGCCTTTGTGTATCAGAATATCTTTAGAAAATAATTTTAAATCAAAACTCAAATCTGAACTGGAGTGACTTCGTTGGTGTAATTCTACCGCTATTGTATTTCTTCCTTTTACCAATAAGTTTTCCAGAGAGAAGGAAGTCTTCACATTATCGCCAGGGTTGGTAACACTGAACGTTTCATAAGTGATTTCACCAGATGGCATATTAACTCTATGTACTTCTTTCCCATTGAGATAAATTACGGCCCCATCGTCATAGATCAACTCTGCAAAAAGAGCTTCATAATTCTCCTTCTTTTTGAGATGTATACATCTACGGAAGTATACTGTTATGGCTTCTTTATTTAGCTTAGTTTTTTGATCTTTTTCGCCGTAGCCGAGTTGAGCGGGGCCTTTATACCAAGAGCTGTCATCATAGCCGAGCTCGTACCAGTTTTTATTTTTGACAGAGTCTGGCTCATTTGCTTTGTCGTAGTATTTCCAATTGCTACCAAAAGGGAAAATAGTTTTTTGACCAGTAAGCTGGAGGCTTAGCAATAAAAGGAACGATGATATTTTCAGGAAGTGTTTCTTCATTTTAATACTAGTTTGAAATCTTGTTTTGGTTTACAGTAGCAACTGGCTGGATCGAAGCAATTATGTTATTCAATCTCTAATTTTAGGGTTTTGATTTGTTGTTTGAGTTCTTTCATGGCTTTTGTTTTTTGGAATCGAGGTGGAAGTTTCTTTAGCATTTTTTGTGCTGTAATTAGGTCTTTCAATGCTTCGCCCTTCTCCCTTAAAGAATTATATAACAATGCTCTTACGTAGTAAGGTTTTTCTTTTCTTATACTGTGGTTTATTATTTCTGTTTGGTATTTTATAGCGGAGAGATAATCTTGATTTCGCATCGCCATGCCTTTCATGTTTTCATAGAAAAGCAGTAGTGGTCCTAAGTCATCGATTCCTTTTTCTAGAGTTCTGAAAGCTATTTCTTGAGTACTTTTTTCTTTACATTCAGAATAGGCTTCAGCGGCTTCTAGGTAGTTCTCTACTAAGGGTTCTTTGGCTAACTGCAGTACTAGCTCTAGCGCACGAGCGGCCTTGTCATATTCTTTCTGATCCATCAGAATATTTCCTTTCATCCGTAAAGCTTGAATCTGTTTGGGATTCTTATTCAGTAGTTCATCCAGCTTGTCTAAAGCCTTATAATTTTTATTTTGTTCGTGATAACATTTAGCGAGAGCGAGGTAAAGCGGAGCTGTTTTGTTACCCTTTCGTTTACAGGTTTTAAAATCTCGAATCGCTTTTTTGTATTGCTCGTGGTGGGTGTAGAGTTCGCCTCTGCGGAGATATAGTTCAGTAGAGTCTGGATGAGTTTCGATTTCTTGAGAAAGAAGGAGGATGGATTGCTCGAGGTCGTTGTGAGCAGGAAGCAACGTAGCAAGCCCGCACATCAATAGTACAAAAACCTTTATTTCTCTATATATCTTGGTCGTAAATTTCACTCTATTCTACCTTCATTTAATGATTATATTCCTTTCAAAGCCACCTTCGGCACTAAATAATCGTTTTTATTAGAAATTACCTTTATTTGTTGTAGATTTATCCGAATAAGGCTCAACTAATTTTACCCCCTGGACTTCACCTCAGATCCAAATACCAAATCATCCGGCTAAATCATGCTGGACTTTTTGAAAAATAAAATCCGGAATGATCTAAACCACACTGATTTGGATTTAGTCCTTCCGTTATTATTCATTAACTTACTTAGTATTTTATGAAGATATGTAGACCCATTCTTTTAATCCTTTCATTATGCATTATGCTCTGCTCTTTTGCAGTCAATGCACAGACTTCCATTCAGGGGAAAGTAACAGATGCAGACACCGGGGAAGAACTAATTGGCGCCAGCATCGTCCAGGAAGGAACTACTACAGGAACCATATCCGACTACGATGGTTCATTTCTAATTCGATTGAAAGGCGATTTACCAATCAATATTATAATCAGTTACATTGGCTACGATGATAAAACAGTAAGCATTACTGAAAAAGGAAAAATCAAAGTTGAACTCGAGGAGACAGCCAACACCATGGAAGTTGTTACGGTTACAACAAGCAGAATTTCCGACAAGCAAAAAGCCGCTCCTCTAACAGTCGAAACGATGGATGTCTTAGCCATCAAAGAAACTCCTTCTGATAATTTCTATGACGGTCTTGGGAATCTAAAAGGAGTAGATCTCACTGCTGCCAGTCTGGGTTTCAAAGTCATCAACACCAGAGGTTTCAATAGTACCAGCCCGGTACGTTCTTTACAGATCATTGACGGAGTAGATAACCAAGCTCCCGGTTTGAACTTCTCCTTAGGAAACTTCTTAGGTGCGCCCGAACTTGATGTTCGAAAAGTAGATATTATACAAGGAGCGAGTTCTTCCTTCTACGGACCGAATGCCTTCAACGGAGTGATCTCTATGGAAACAAAAAATCCATTTTTCACAGAAGGTCTTTCCGCTCAGGTAAAATTCGCGGAAAGAAACATGTTCAATGCTGAACTTCGCTGGGCGGATAGTTTTAAAAACAAAGATGGTTTAAAAACAGTTGCTTATAAAATTACGCTTTCGCATTTGCGGGCGGATGATTGGGAAGCAGATAACGATGACGCAGTAGAAGGAACTACTACTCCAGCAGGAAATCCTGGGGGATGGGACAAGGTGAATACTTATGGAGATGAGTACAATACTTTTGGAGATTTCACAACAGGTACTTCAAATCAGTTTAATAATAACGCAGGTTTAGTTACGCTCCACCGGTCGGGATATGCTGAGAGAGACTTAGTTGATTATGATACTAGAAATACAAAAGCATTAGCTGCTGTTTACTTCCGTACAAACCCTAAAAAAGAAGCAGAATCACCAGAACTAATTTTAGGTTTCAACTTTGGAGCAGGGACAACGGTCTACCAGGGCGACAATAGATTTAGTCTACGAAATATTACTTTTATTCAACCAAGAATAGAGTTCAGTAAGCGAGATGATTTTTTCATTAGAGCATATATGTCACGA
>JBGCDT010000252.1:0-8256 GCA_045105695.1 Saprospiraceae bacterium
AGGCTTTATCTTCCTCGCTGTATTCCACCTGGCATTTGCTGACGTGAAATTCGTGAGCCGAAAAGTTCATCGTTAAAAGAATTTGTAAGAGTATTGTTAAGATCATTTTTTTACAACTAAAACTATTGACTAAAACCCCAACACACTGAGCGCCATTCAACCCTTAAAAAATCATTCATTCAATCATTCAGAAATCAAAACCTCCCCAAAATCAAAACCACTGCCACTCCGGCCGCCGCACCCGATACAAACAAATTCCAATCCCGCTGCTTCACTTTAAATATATCCAAGGCCAAATACGTGATGGCTAATATAATCCCAACAATGATTAGCTGGCCAAGTTCAACACCTATATTGAAAGCCAATAGTTGTTGTATGAACTGACTTTCCTCACCAGGCATCAGCATGGATTTTAGCGTATTGGAAAACCCCATTCCATGAATGAAACCGAAGCCCAGCGCTAATAAGTAATTATCTTTTGCAGAAGCAGATTCGATGGCTCCTTTGCGAAAAACATTGTGTAGGGCAGTTAGCAAAATGGTGACTGGTATTAGAAACTCAATCCATTCTTTCTTAAAACGTAAAGTATCTGTAGCTGCTAAACCTAGGGTTATTGAATGTCCAATTGTAAATGCAGTTACTAGAACTAGCAGCGTCTTCCACTGTCGGAAGTTATAGATTGCACAAAGCGCAACTAGAAACGCAATGTGATCCAGTGCATCCATGTCAAGGATATGGTCGAAGCCGAAATTCAGATAGAAACTGAAACCATTCATAGACGCGAAGATACAGAATTGGAATTAGATCACAATTTCTTTAGACGATTCAAACCTGCTTTTGCTTGCTGATGTAAACCACTTTGGTATTCATCTGGATAGATGTTGAGGCATTTTTTGAAAAAGGATTTAGCAAGGTCGTATTCTCTGTAAGACTCGTATAGCTTCCCTAACTGGAGAGCAGAGTTGCAAGCAAAATAATAGGAAAGATTACTTCCCTTTTCTATGGTTATTTGATAGTAATTGATTGCTTCCTTTTTCAACTTTAGCTGATGCGCAATACGTCCCAAACGATAATTGAATTCCAACTGGCTTTTCAAATCACTAAAGTCTGTGTAGGTTTTATTTTTCAATAAATCATAAGCTCTTTGGTAATAACCGCCATCGAATAGTAACCGCGCTTTCAATAGGATAGCATCTGGAAGTAATTTCTCCTTGGCTTCTTTCAAAGCATTTTTGTCAGATTCTACAAAGGCGTGACCATGTTGCTTACAGTCTTTCATATATTGTTCATAGCCAGTAGAATTATCTTTTAGCAACTCCGCCCAAGCCAGCTTCTGATAAGCTTCTTTAATGTAATTCTGTCCATCGAAATTTTGTACAAATCTCTTCAGGTAACTAGAAGCGTCCTCATCCAGTCTACGCAACTTAGCTACACCCAGCATGAAGTCCAGATAATGAAACTTGTGATATTTAGGATGTTCGGGTCTTTGTAAAAGTATTGTTATGGCTTCTGCGTTTCTGCCGGTACGCATAGCTAGATTCGCCAGGGCGAAGGCAGCGAGCGGACTTTCTTTGTGATTCAGTTTGCTATTGCTGATGATGCTCCAAGCGGCTGCACTTTTGTTATTTAGGTGGAGCATAAGAAAGGCGTAAAGAACAACGGCTTCCTGCTCAAAAATAAAGTCATTGGTCTTTCCGTAAGCGATAACCTCTTCCAGTTCGCGTTGGCCTTGTTCTATGGTGCCGTCCATTCCGCTGAGTAGTTTTACACCCCAACGATAGTTATCTGGGACGGTCCCAATCATCGCGTGCATGATGGCCAGACTTTTTTGATTAGCTAAAAAATCAGGGAATCGTTTCTGATTTTTTTCGAGTAGTTTGTAAGCTGATTTAATTTCAAAAAGTGCAGTGACATATTCTTCAAACTTCAGGCGAACTAAAGCCCATTGTAATTTAATTTCCGCTTGCATGAAAAGGTAGTAAGGGGACTCTTTGTTTCCGCTTTTGATTTTTTCCAACCGGTCATCCTTTGCTTTTTCCAAGCGTTGAAATTCCTTTTTATCTTCGTTAATGAAAATGGTAAAGAAGTCGATGTAATTTTCAATGTAGTACGCAGAGAGGTTGTTTGGCTCTGAGATTTTTAACTGATTTACTTTTTGACGAGCTTCATCTAAGCGTAATTGAGTGGCGAGATCGTAAGCAGAACGGGCATCAGATGTGAATTCAAATTGCCCAGTTGCGCAAAGTTGACCTAAATAAAAAAAGCAAAGGAAAAGTAGAATCGGTTTCATAAAAAAGGATAAACAAAATTTGTCTTGTGCAAATAATAAATTCACTGATTGGATAACGTCTGTAAATATAAAAAGGTGTTAGCGTAATCATAAAAATAGAAAAGCCCCAAGATTACTCTCAGGGCTTCCTTTTATTTTTAAGCTAAGAATTACTTCTTAACGGTAGTCTTCTTCTTTCTTGACGTTCTCTTTTTCTTTGGTTCCTCTACCACGATTGGGCGGATGATACCAGCCACATCATCATCTACTAATACTCGTCCACAGTGCTCACAAGCAATGATTTTTTTCTTCAAAGAAATTTCCAACTGCACCTGAGGTGGAATTTTGTTGAAGCAACCACCACAAGCATTTCTTTCGATGGTAACTACAGCCAATCCATTTCGGTAAGCAGCACGAATTTTTTTGTAAGCTTTCAGCAAACGATCATCAATTGCTTTTTGTGCCTTGTCGGATTTCTTGCGTAGCTTTTCTTCTTCTTTTACGGTTTTTTCGATAATCCCTTCTAGCTCTACTTTCTTTCTTTTTAGATCTTCTTCTTTTTGAGCTAAACGTTCTTCCGCAATTTTACGCGTTTCCACTTTACCACCTAGCATCGCCTGTATCTCTCTGCTCTTCTTTTCAGAAAGCTGAACTTCCAAACGTTGCAATTCTAATTCTTTAGAAAGTGCATCGTACTCACGGTTGTTCTTCACGTTATCCATCTGCTTCTCGTACTTAGCGATTAGATCGTTCGCTTCAGTAATATTTCCTTTGTGACGAGAGATTTCATCTTCCATGTCTTTGATGACGCCAGTCAACTTATTGACACGAGTTTGAAGACCACCAACTTCGTCTTCCAAGTCATCTACCTCCATAGGTAATTCCCCTTTGAGAATAGCGATTTGATCGATTTCAGAGTCTATCGTTTGCAACTCATGGAGCTGTTTGAGCTTTGCTTCAATAGAAAGATCTGTTTTATTAGCCATAAATAGTATAGATTTTTAGAATTAAGGAACACCCATATTTTTATAAGACGCTGAATAAGAGCTTCTTAACAAAGATATCTTACTGGGTTCGTCTCTACTTTCGTAGAATAGGCGGCAAAGTTACTAAATTTTTGACTTATTAGGTCATAAAGTAGCTCTATTGTATATTGTTCACTTTCGTAATGACCGATGTCTGCGATGATCAGTTTTTTGTCTGCATCAAAGAATTCATGGTACTTAAAATCGGCTGTAATAAAGATGTCTGCTCCCTGTGCAATCGCTCTCGGCAATAGAAAGCTACCGGCACCTCCACAAACTGCTACCGTTTTTATCGGCTTTCTACGAATCTGCGTATGACGAATGCAAGGTGCTTTCATGACTTCTGCTACCTTTCGGAGAAATGGCATTTCAGACATGGGTTCTGCCAACTGCCCGATCATCCCCGAACCAACCATCATATTAGCATTGTCTACGGACGTAATTTCAAAAGGTGTCGCTCTGCTCGTTTTCTGTTGCTTCAAAGCACTTAGAATAGAACGCTCGCGATCTGGCTGAAACAACATTTCAATTTTCACCTCCTCATCTATCATCTGATTCTGATTCCCCTGTCCCTTGGAGTAATGACTTAATTGCTGAAACATACCGACATTACCTGCACCTGCTTCCAACAATGCAGAACGCAAGGCTGGAGCATCTGAGGAGGCTGTGTAAGCATTCAATTTTTTTAAACCAGAACGTGGTGCTAAAACTCGGGTGCGAGTTAGTTCCAGCTTTTCCGCAATCTTAGTATTCACCCCTTGCAGATACATATTATCCAGGTTGGTATGAATGGCGTAGATCGCAATGTTGTTTTGAATGGCTTTTATGATGACGCGCTCAACATAGGTTTTACCTGTCAGACTTTTCAGTCCTTTGAAAACGATGGGATGGTGAGCGACGACGACGTTGCAGTTCAATGTGATCGCTTCTTCGAGTACTGCTTCTGTAGAATCCAGACAAACGAGTACGCCTTCGATTTCCATCTCAGGATTCCCAGTTATGAGTTTTGCGTTATCATAGCTTTCCTGATAGCGGGGTGGAGCTATGGTTTCGAGGAAAGAGATTAATTTTTTTAATTGCATGTTGTTTTATTTAAATGGTGTCCGGTACTACGGTCACCGACAACCGGATACCGTAGTACCAGCTACCATTTTTATGTACGGCAAATGTACAAAAGAGGTTGGAATAGGAAGGAGGAGTTTCAACTTGCTTTTTCAAGTTGTTCGAGCAACCAGCTTCGTTCCGTCAACGGATTTACTTTCTCGATTTCCGCTTTCAGTTTTTCTTTGTCTTTTTTACTGTAGGGATTTACCTTGAGTAATTTTTTTGTGAGGCGGATGATGTTTTTGTAATTGGCTTTGTGGTAGCCAATGTTCTTTTTTCTAACAACGTAATTACGGAAGCTTTCGAGATAGGAATCAAGGACATCGTATTCGTTTTGTTGATAGTAGATTTTCATAACCATGGCGCGGGAGTAGAGGTTCATGAAAATTTCATCGTAGTCCGTCTGAGTACATATCCTTAATGCACTATCAAATTCTTCTTTTTCAAAATGTAATCTAGCCAAACAAAACTGAACTGTATCTTCTCTATACTTATCCTCTAAATAGTGGTTGTAGTTATGAATAAAACTTTCTACCCAATCATACTCCTCACTTCGCAAACCTACTGTAACTACGTTTGGAAAGGTAAAACGAGAAATTTTCCCATCCTGTATAAGTATCTTTTTTTCGAAGCCTCTTTTATATAATTTAAAAGACTCTTTGGTGTACTCTAACTGCCCTGCATTATGGCGAGCAATACCATAATTAATAGCCATCACATACAAGCTCAATAATTCTTCATGTGGAAAAAGATGACCGTTCTCAAATATTTCTTTTTTAAGCGCATGGAAATAAACTTCATTTCTTTTGTCTGTTACGGTTTTATAGCCGTAGTAGTAAACTGCTATTGCTGATATATCCAAAAGCTCAGGATGCTTATCAATAAAGCTGAGTACCTCTGAGATCAAACCAAAGTTATACTCCGCTTTGAAAACTTTCTGATGCGATAGCATAAAATAGGCATACTGTAGTTTATCAATAATGAAATTGACATCCAAGACATCAGAAAACTCCTGAAGATTCATCGGTTTTGTCCGTGTCTGATTAGCAAGAAAAGCCAGTTCTTCTCTTAGTCTCAAAAACTCACTCCTATAATAATGGTCATTTCTATATTCTTGTTTTTGCTGTAGAGATTTAATATTTCGCATGTTCTTTTCAAACGATTTGTCCAACCCCTTTTTCCGATAGACCTTTGATAAAACCATTTTTGATTCTACTTCATCTTGATTCACCTCTTGATAAATCAGAAACTCTTCAACTGATTTCATTAAGAAGTGAATGACCTGTCGCATCTTAGCATCGTTATATTCTTCTTTAGGATACACCCTAGGATAGACAACAGACTTGGCAATAAATTCGTCTTCCCAAAGATATCCGTCCTCTACTAGATAATTATAAAGTAGGATTACGTCTTCTCGCAGATTGTGCGCAGGAGAATGAACCCATTTTTTTAGCTCTCGCAGCTCTTTTTTATTACAAACTCTTAATATTTCTACCAGACGACTTCTAATCATGTATAAAAACTATTTATATATTTCCAACAAAAAGACATTAAACCCACAAAAACAAATTAAACAACTTACTGATTTACAACAAATTACAACTAACAATAAAGAGTATACAGTCTAAATATACTAAAATTATGTTCAACAAACTCCATTATCTGTCTTTGTTAACAGCATATATTACCTCCATATTTGTAATGTATTCAAAGAAAAACAAGAAAAAATTACCTCCTGTGTTAAAAACAAACTACATATCATACACTTTCAGTCAGCTGCTTTTAGCGCTGGTACTGACGGTGATTTGCTGTGTCTCAGGTTTTGGTCAGGCAGTAGCAGGTTGGGAAAAGTATTACTTGTCTGGGCAATTGACTACTGCTTATGATTGTATTCAGACAGCAGATGAAGGATTTATTACTGTTGGAGAGCATGAATTTAATGATTCTTATATTATTAGAACAGATGCTGATGGTAACTTCAGATGGGGAAAAGAATATGATTTAGACTCCAATCAGGCTTTTGGTTTTAAAGCTATCGCTCCTGCTAATGAAGATTATGTTATAGCAGGGTTTGGAGAAAATTTCGGAATTGGAGGTAAAGACGTTTTTGTTGTTAAGATTAATAATAGTGGGGACACCTTATGGACAAACATCATTGGCTATGGGTTCGACGACGAAGCAAATGATATCGTAGCTACTAGTGACGGAGGTTTTGCTTTAGTTGGTTATTCTGAGATTGATGTTAATAATAGAGATGTATTTCTTATCAAGCTGAATTCAGAAGGAGATACATTATGGACAAATCGGTACGATAGTAATTTGGGATTCGATGATGAAGGTTATGGAATAATAGAGGCAACTAACGGAGATTTAGTAATCACAGGAGATACTGATTTAAATAGTTCAGGATCCTCTCAAATACTTCTATTACGTACTGATGCGAATGGAGAGGCTATTGTTTTCAAAAATATTCAAGGGGCTAATATAGGGAATGACATTATTCAAACTCCTGATAATGGCTTTTTGGTTGCTGCAGACTTGACTGATGGAGGAGCGAATGCAGTAGTTGTTAGAATTGACAATCAGAATAATTTTGATGGAGCTAACCCATTCATGAATGGTTTTAACTTTAAATCAGTTACCAGAACGAGGGATGGAGAGTATGTATTTGCTGGTTCTATGGAACCAAGTTCTAATAACACACAGGGATATTTAGTAAAGACAGATGCTTTCGGATTTGTAACCTCAAATGGATATGAAATTAATTATGGTGAAGATTCAGAGTTAGTAAATGAAGTGTTTAATGCAGTAGTTTCCACCCATGATGGAGGAGTAATTGCTGTGGGGAATTCAACACCAGATGTAAATACGTTTGATTTTTCATTCTATCTTTTAAAAGCAAATAGAAATGGAAAATTATTTTCTAATTATATAAACGGACAGGTTTATTATGATGTGGATGGAAATAATCAATTCAATACAGGTGATCAGCCCATTTCAGGTTGGATTGTAGAAGCGATCAGTGATGAACATACCTGCTACGGTACCAGTCAAGAGGATGGCAGCTATTATATTTTGGTCGATACAGGCATGTATGATATAATAGCAAGAAGACCTAATGACTACTGGAATTCACCTTCTACTATTGGATTCAACATCCCAAATCCCGACGATACTTTTAATATTAGTTTTGCCGTACAGGAACTAGTGATGTGTAGCGACTTAGAAGTAGACATTAGTACAAAAGGCTTAGTCCCTGGTGAAGCTACAGAATATAGACTGACGCTTTGTAATGATGGAACAGCCACTGCGGAAGACCCGTTTATAGAAATCAATTTTGACGAAGCATTTACTATAAATGGCGTTACCGGAGGGACGTTCTCTATTACTGGAGATCTACTTATAGTCACTCCTCCGAGTGACCTAGATCCTTTTGAGTGCCATGAGATGATTGTAAACGTGACGTTGGATGCAGATCTAATAGAAGGAGAAACCCACTCCATGAACGCACACGCTTTCCCTGATGAAATTTGCACAGGTGGTGGCGATGGTTCACATCTGGAGGTACGTGCTGAGTGTGTCGGTGATGAAGTAAATTTAATTATAGAAAACGTTGGCCCTCAGGCCATGAGTACTGCAACGGACTTTATCGTTATCGAAGACTTTGCAATGCTAAATATCCCTCAAACCGTTGGCCCCTTAGACCAGGGCGAGATACTAGAAATTCCCAGAGCCGCAAATGGTTCCACCTACCGCATCTTTGCAAATCAAACCCCTGGTCATCCAGGCGATAGTCGTCCGACGACAGCTATTGAAGGTTGCGTTGCGGGGGGTGGTTCCTTCTCAACTGGTTTCGTC
>JBGCDT010000253.1:0-21113 GCA_045105695.1 Saprospiraceae bacterium
CTTCGATGCAAATATAAAGTACTTGGAGAAAAAAAGCTAATTGGATACGGTCGTAATTACTTGGTTAGCTTGAATATGACTTATTTATTTCCAAACTGAAAAATCTGTTTAAGCTATTTTACTTATTTGTATTTTTTCTTACAACGGAGGTGTTCTTGTTCTTTTGATGAAAGAAATTTTAAATACAATTGAACATACTTTTGGTCAATGCGTTCTAGTGATAAATCGAAAATGGTGACCCTTACATAACCAAAAAACGGTCAACCCTTAACCCAAACAATCTTAATAAAAATCTGATTTATCAGATAAAGATTCAATTTGGTTTTTTGGGGTTATCAGCCACTGGGCTTTTTAGTCCAGTGGTTTTTTGTTTTAATGGTCTATCGAAGAAAGGTCAGTACAAAAAAAATGCACTTCGCTATATTGCGAAGTGCATTTCGTGCATTTAATACTGTTGTAAGTATAGTGTTATAAAGCTATGGCCTTAATTACAGTGCCTCTGATATTCTTTCAATCTTACCTACAGATTGTGCAATACTGTTTCTATGTTTTTCTAATAGTTGACGAGTTTGCAATTGTAAATTCGTATCCAGAAGCACATTGTCATAATCTTCTAAAGCTGCGTTTTCCCCAGTTGTACATGCTTCGAGTACCGCTTCTTCATTGTCACTGGATAGTGCTGCTTTCAGACCAATCCAATTACGATGTAGAAAGCCAGCAACACTTCCACTTTCGTTTGGACTGCTGCCACCAAGTCTCATAATCTCCTGGACGAGTTCATTGGCGAACTGACTGCGCTGCGTGGATTTATCGTGAAAGAATTTCTTTAGTGAAGACCAGTTTACATTTTCCGCAGCGCTTTCAAATCCAAAACGTGCGTCATTATTTTTCTCTAAAAGTTCGTTGAGTTTGTCAACTACTATGATTGGGTTATCCATATCGTCTAGTTAAATTTTAAGGGTTAATAAATATTTTGCTTTCGCTAATACAAAGAATGAAAACGGAAAATGTTCACTAAACGAAAAGATATCAATGGTATCGGAATATTGAGAAAGACTAATAGAATCTTAGACTGAACAATCAGTTGCTTCATTCGTTTTGGCAATAGATGTCCGAAATCCGGCCATTTAAATAATCAGTTTAAAATTCTAATACTACATATGATTGACCAATTTTCAGAATCGCTAAATAATCTTGTTGAAAAACTCCAAGGATGGGTTGATGAAATTATATTGGCTTTGCCTAATATCGTTTTAGCGGCTATAGTTCTTGGTATCTCTATATTTCTAGCTCGTTACCTAAAGCAAATTGCTACGAACGGTCTCAATCGAATTACTAGAAACAAAACAGTCACTGGCGTACTATCTAATGTAGTCGTTGGTGGATTTATGCTAGTGTCCTTATTCATTGTATTGAATATATTGAACCTAAGCGAAGCTGTAACAGCATTGTTAGGAACAGCCGGAGTATTAGGGTTGGCGATTGGTTTAGCTCTTCAGGATCCCTTGATTAATTTATTTTCAGGAGTATTGATGAGCGTAAGAGAATACTACTCTGTTGGTGATTTAGTAGAGACTAATGATTTCTTTGGAAAGATTAAAAAGATCACGCTGCGTTCCACGGTGCTATCTACAACAGAAGGTCAAGAAGTGATTATTCCAAACAAAAATGTAATTCAAAATCCATTAAAAAATTACACACATAACGGTCATCGTCGTATAGATGTAGTTTGTGGTGTTGCTTATGGAGATGATCTGGAAGAGGTGAAAGAAATTGCGATTAATGCAATTAAAAATTCAAGTTTAGAACTTAGTAATAATAATTCAGTGGAATTATATTTTACAGAGTTTGGTGATAGTTCCGTGAACTTCGTATTGCGTTTTTGGAAAAATATCACTGCGCAAAAAGATTTTCTAGAAGCAAGACACCTCGCTATAATCGCACTGAAAAAAGCCTTTGATAACAATGGTATTACAATTCCATTCCCAATACGCACCATGGACTTTGGAGTCGTCGGTGGATTGCGCTTAGATGAAATGTACCCGAAGGCATCTATGGATAAAATGAAGAAAGAGAAAACAGAACCTAAGAAAAAAAAGAATGGTAAAAGGGCAAAGTTAGATAATGAAGATAGCTCTGGATCGGAATCCTCTGAAGGCTAGTTGAAAAAGACAAGAAAGGTATTTGCAAAACTAATTTTTTAAAACCATTAAATCCATTTAAAAATGTTACACGCAGAGAAAATATCAGCTTCCGCTGGAGAGACTTATGAATATGCTAGATTGTATGTGGAACAGAAAGGAGATTACTACAAGTTGGAAGCGGCTAAGAAAATGGCGCAGTCTACTTCTCAGGTTGCGACGAGTTTGATCGTTGGTTTTTTTGGGATGCTCGTTGTCTTGTTTCTTTCTTTATCTGTAGGCTTTTTCTTAGGTAATCTTTGGGGATCTTATGGTTTGGCCTTTTTGCTGATCACGGGTATCTATGCGCTTGCAGCTGCATTGGTTTATTATTTCCGAACGAGTCTAATAACTAACCCTATTGTGAAAATGATCATCAGCAATTTATTGAATTAGGAGAACGTGTTTTTGACCATTTGCATCAGACCATTCACAACCAAATTATTATGATACCGAAAAAAAATATTAGTACGATAGAAGAGATAGAAGAAGCGCAAGCAAAACTAAGGCTAACAATGGCTGTCACCAAACAAGAATTTGAACGGAGTCTAGCAAACAGTAAAATAGAGACTAAAGATTTTCTGCTAAAGAAAGTAGCGATCCCTGTAGGTGCAGTTGGTTTGGGCGTAGCTGCTACCAAAAAAATGATAAATTCTTTAGAGAGCGAAAAAGAGGATCATAATAAAACGACTATAGAACAGAAATCAAATTTTCTAAATAGCATCATACCTTTAGGGTTAAGCATTCTTCAGGCTTTTATACTCAAAAAACAAAAAGAAGAAATAAAAGAGAACCACCAATCTGAGAAAGTTGAAGACTCTTCTCTTGAGGAAAAACTTCTTAAGACCACAAAAGTTGTGGACAATGAACCTGAGGTTTCTTTTTGAGACTAAATAAGAGGTTCTAAAATTCTATTATCTTTAAGACATTCATTAACGAAAACCAATCAATTATGAACAAGCTAGTCCCCATTATTTTAATTGTACTCGGCCTTGGCCTAGGTTATTTTGGATTTGCAAAATTAGAAGATAGTTCTGCTTCTATCGAAATCGCAGATATAGAAATATCTGCTGGAGACAAAGGTGGCCAAACGCAGGCATACCTTATGATGGGCTTAGGAGCATTGTTGCTTGGAGCTGGACTAGTAGGAGCGGTCAAAAAATAATAACACCCAATATTATAACATTGTAGATCCATTGGTTACTTGAGGTGACTGATGGATTTACTATTTTTAAGAATGTATACCCTTTATAAGATGGTTTTGGAGTTAATCTCAAAATAGTCGTCCAAACCACTTCGTGCTGGGTATAAAAGAAGAATAACCAGAAGAATGCACATTGGATTTCACACCTTGGCGGTCATTTGTTTTATTGCAACCCTCGTTTCGAGTTTGCGCATTCCAGTTTGGTGGGTGAAAGTCTGGGATGTGTCAAGACCACATTTGACCTTAGTGATGTCTATTCTTTTTTTGATCGGTTTATTTTATTTTCCGTTGGTAGAATGGTATTACATGGCCTACCTCTTACTATTATTGGTTAGCGTTTTTTATCATCTGTATATTATTTTTCCATTTACACCTTTCCACTCTGTTGAATTAGAACGTACTAATAACAATGACCTTACAATTCGAATGCTTACCTGCAACGTGCGTCAGAAAAATAAAAGTTATAAACGTTTATTAAATTTGGTCGATGAACAAAGCCCTGATTTGCTACTACTGACAGAAGTGGATCAGTCATGGATAGATGCAGTGATTTCTTTAAAGGAAAACTATCCTCACACGGTGTTACAACCACAGGAGAATACTTATGGAATTGCGTTGTTTTCCAAACATGAATTTAGTCATGTTGAAGTTAAGTTTTTAGTGAAAAATGATATACCTTCCATTCATGCTAGAGTAGCATTTAGGGGGGAAACCATTCAGGTACTTGGCTTACATCCTAGGCCTCCTGCTCCATGGACGAAAGCAGAGGAGAAAGACATTGAATTAATACAGGTCGCTGGGTTAACTAATCATGATAATTTGCCTACTATTGTTGGAGGAGATTTGAATGATGTTGGTTGGTCTAAGATCACTAAGAATTTTAAACAAATCAGCGGCTTGTTAGACCCACGAATCGGGCGCGGATTCTTCAGTACTTATAATGCACTGATTCCAATATTTAGAGTACCGATAGATCATTTTTTTGTGAGTCCGCATTTTAAATTACGAAGAATAGAACGACTCAAAAAGATAGGCTCTGATCATTTCCCAGTTTTAATTGAAGTGAACCTGGAAGAAAAAGGACTTAAGGCACTTCCACCATTAAATACGTAAACATGACCAATCACTTTTTCAAGTACGCCCTATCCCTTGGTGCGCTATTGATGCTGGCCTCTTGTGCAAATTATAAAATGCATCAAAAAGAAATTACGACCACCTTTCCTTCGGACAACGACATTAGTGAAAAACCAACCCACAGCGTTTTTCTAATTGGAGATGTAGGAGAGGGGTTGAAAGAAGAAACCAATCCAACGTTACAACTTCTAAAAGAACATTTAGATAAAGCAGAGAAGAAAAGTTCTGTCATTTTTCTAGGTAACAATGTAGGCCCTACTGGAATGACTTCCAAAAGCGATACTAAAAAAAGAAAACGTTCAGAGCAACAATTGAACGCCCAACTTAGTGTATTGGAAAACTATAAAGGCCGACCTATATTCATAGCTGGAACTAATGACTGGAAACGCGAAGGACTCAAAGGACTGAAGCGACAAGAGAAATATATTGAGTCCGCTCTAAATGAAGGGATCCCTGATGACGATGACTGGAAAGATTATTTTCAACCAGACGATGGTTGTCCTGGCCCCGAAGTCATAGAAGTGAATGACCAACTCGTTATCATATTGATCGATTCTTACTGGTGGTTGCAAGATTGGGAAGAACAGCCAAACATCAATAATGACTGTGATGTAAAAAGCAGAGCAGCATTTGCACTAGTATTGGAAGATGTGATGAAGGATTACAAATTTCAAAATGTTGTAATTGCAACGCATCATTCTATTAAATCCAGCGGTCCTCATGGTGGAAAATTTACATTGAAAAATCACCTCTTTCCATTGACCTCTATTTATGACAATGCCTATGTCCCATTGCCGGGAGTCGGAAGTCTGGCCCTGATGCTTCGGAATGCAGGTATCTATAAAGAGGATGCTTCTAATCCAAATTATCGAGTACTTACAGATGCGATGATAGAACCTGCTAAGAAATACGGAGAATTTATTTTTGTCTCCGGTCATGAAAACAGTTTAGAATATCATCGATCTGAAAATCAGCATTTCGTTGTGAGCGGTTCAGGTTCTAAAGCAACAGCTACTGCTAAAAAGAAAGATGCTTACTTTAGTTACGGACATACTGGTTTTTCAAAAATTGACTTCTATGAAGATGGTTCTGCTTGGGTAGAATTCTGGACACCTACAAAAGATGGAAAAGGAAAGAAAGTATATCGCAAGCAGATGAAAGGCCCACTTCCAATAAAACCAATGAAGCAAAAGTTCGATATGGATTTTGCACTTTATGAAAGTGGTCAGGACAGTATTGTTACTTTTCCATCAACACGTTCAATTAAACCATTAAAAGATTTTGCCACCTTCATGTTAGGCAAAAGACATCGTAAGGTTTATCTAACAGAAAACAAATTCCCTACACTAGATCTGAGCGACTATAAGGGTGGTTTGAAAGTCATCAAAAAAGGAGGGGGGAAGCAAACCAATTCTCTTCGCCTCGAAGCACCTGGCGGAAAAGAGTACGTCATGCGCTCGCTTACCAAAGATACCCAGAGAGGTGTTCCATATCCATTCAATCAATTGGCTGTAGTCAACTTTCTTTTTAATGAATCCTTTTTGGGAGTGCATTGTTATGCGCCACCGACTTTGGGGACAATGGCTGATGCTATTAAAGTATACCACACCAATCCAAACATTTTTTACATCCCCAAACAGCCAGTGTTAGGAGCTTATAATAAAAATTTTGGAGACGAAGTTTATATTGTAGAAGAACGTCCGTCAGGGAGTTGGCCGGAAGCTCCGTTTTTTGGTAATGCTGAAAAATTCAAGAGTACCACCAAGCTGATGGCCAAATTAGAAAAGAACCACAATCATATCGTCGATCAGAAATGGCTGGCCAGAAGCCGACTCTTTGATATGCTCATCGGAGATATAGACCGTCATGGAGATCAGTGGCGATGGACCGTTGCGAAAACAGAAGACGATAAAAAAATCTACAGACCCATACCGCGTGACCGAGACAATGCCTATTGTACTTATGATGGCCTTGCATTTAAAATGCTGAGACCTTATCACTACATCGTAAGAATGCTTGGGGTCTATAGAAACGAAGTACCTGATCCGCAATGGACTTATTATAATGCCCGTCATTTTGACCACAATTTTTTGAATGAACTTTCTTTAGAGGATTGGCTCAAAGAGGCAAGCTATATTCAGGAGCAACTTACAGATGAAATTGTAGAACTTTCGATTAAAAAAATGCCTAAGCAAATTTACGATATGACCGGTCCTTATATCGAACAAGTGATTAAGGCAAGAAGAAATAATTTACAGGAAACGGCTACCCGAATGTATGGCTATCTGGCGCGTAAGTCTATTGTTAGAGGAACAAATAAAAAAGAACTTTTTGAGATCGTTCGCCTCGATGATGAACAGACGGATGTGAAAATGTGGGATACCAATGATGAGCGTGAAAAACAAGAATTGCTTTACCATAGAGTATTTAAAACTTCAGATACAAAGGAGCTTTACATTTATGGTTTAGGTAATGATGACTTTTTCGAAATCAGTGGGGAAGTCAACAAGGGAATAGAAATCTATGTTGTAGGCGGTGGCGGAAAAGATGTCTTTGAGGATGTTTCCAAGGTGAAGGGAATTGGAAAGAAGGGCAATTTCTACGATACAAAGAAGGGGAATAAAGTGGAGGTAGGATCTGAAACCCGAGACAGAAGAAGCAATCAAGTAGCCAACAATACTTTTGAATACCTCGATGCTCAGTTCGACTCCAACGTGTTTTTACCTTTTCCATTATTGGGGTACAATACCAGAGAAGGTTTCTCGGTCGGCTTTTTAGGGATTTATAGAATTCATAAGTTTAATAAAAACCCATTTAGTCAAGAGCATAAATTCAGATTGAACTACGCCTTCGCTACACAGGGGGTAGATATGCAATATGATGCGACATTCTTTGAAGCAACTACGCACTGGGATTTTGTATTGCACACGGATGTTCGAAGTAATAGGTATGCGTTTAATTATTTTGGATTAGGAAATGAATCGGATCGGATAAAAAGTCGGGACTTGGATTTTTATCAAGTACGTCAAAGTCTCGTTTATCTGGATATGGGGTTCCAAAGACGATTCGCAAGTGATATTGGTGTCTTTGCTGTAAAACCATTGTTGCAATGGACAGATATTATTGAAACGGAAGATCGTTTTATCAGCAGTAATAACAATGACCTTACAACTGTAGATTTAGAATCAAAATGGTATACAGGTGCGGCAGCAAGTTTGTCTTTTGCAAATGTAGACAAACCAGCATCTCCTCGTAATGGATTTAGTTTTGATAATAATTTTAAATGGCAAAAAAGCATCACTGGAACGGATCGCGAGTTTACTACTTTCAGTACTCAGTTTACTGCCTACAAATCTATTGATCCTAAAAAGAAACTTATTCTAGCTTCTCAGGTAGGGTCAGAAATGATTTGGGGGGACTACGATTTTTTCTTTGCTCCGACTTTAGGGCAGGAGGGAAATATCAGAGGTTACAACAGTCAACGATTTAGAGGAGCAACTACGTTTTACCATATCAGCGATCTGCGTCTTGCTCTAGGGGAATGGAACAATGCCATCCTGCCGTTCAGCTTTGGAATCACCGGGAGTTTTGATTACGGACGAATTTTCGATGATGGAAATACAGGAGGAGAATCCGACTACTGGCATGCCAGCTATGGCGGAAGTCTTTGGGTGGCTCCGCTGAATATTGCAATTCTTTCACTGTCTTATAATCATACACTTGAGGATGGCGGGAGATTCCAGTTAGCTGTAGGTCATGCTTTTTAATAGTTGAAAAATGTTTATTGTGGGCTTTCGCTAAATCTGAACATATGAGGCGTTCAATCTTTTTAGTGAAAACCATCATTACATGAAACCCACTAATCAGATTCTACTTTTCTTATTTGCAGTACTCCTCTTAGCGCAATGTAATTCCTGTAGCAGAATGGATGGCTTTCCAGATAGCACAGTGTTGGAGACATTGGACAATCCAGAGGCTCCTAACTCAGATTCTGTAACAGTCATAACCACTACTCGATATGATGCTGGCCCTATAAAAAGAATCTTCCAAGGGTGGAATTATCGAAAAGCTTGGAGCACTCCGATTAGTGTTCCTGTTATTGCTCTTTCAACATACAAAGGAGGCTTACTCCCCATCAAAAAAGGAGGAGGAAAACAAACGCTCTCCATGGATTTGCAAGGCGCGAACGGAGTTGTTTATACTCTTAGAAGTGTAACTAAAAATCCAGAATCCCTGATTCCAAATTATGCTAAAAGGCTAAAAATCGAAGACCTTGCGATGGATGCTATATCTGCACAACATCCATACGGAGCGGTGATTGCCGCAGCCCTGGCTGATGCCGTAGAGATTCCACATACCAAACCACAGATTGTTTATCTGCCAGCGCAAGAAGAGCTTGGGGAATTTAATGAGGAATTTAAAAATAGATTGTACCTATTGGAATATGAACCAGAAGGAAGCGCTGCCTGGTCAGACATGGATAATGTAGTTGGCTTGGTGGATACAGAAGATGTTGAAATAGAACTGGAGAAAAATCCAAATGCTAAAATTGATGCAGATGCTTTGGTCCGTGTTCGTCTTTTTGATTTAATGATCGGAGACTGGGATCGACATGCAAAACAATGGGGTTGGTTCGCCATCGAAGAAAAAAATAATCAGGTGACTTTTGTACCCTTACCTACAGACCGTGACAATGCTTTTTATAATCCAAATGGTGTTGTGCCATGGATACTGACAAGGCCTTATATCATTTCAAATCTACGTCCTTTTAGAAAACAGGTAGACCACATGCCTTCTATGATAAAGCCATTCGACCGAGTGTTCTTGTTGGATATACCTTTGTCGAAATTTGAAGCCATCGCAGCTCAATTGAAAGAAAATTTAACGGACGAGGAGATAGATAAAGCCTTCCGTTCGTTACCGACAGCGTTTTTGAACAAGGATACCGACAAAATGAAAAAACGCTTAAAAGCCAGAAGGGAAAACTTGGTCAGTATTGCTCGGAGTTTTAAGAAATGCATAGATAAGCAAGGAGAAGTGAAAAAACCGTTGAAAGGATCTAACCGAGTTTTTGTAGGTAAGTAACCAGTCAAAAATAATTAGCGATATACCTAGCTGAACAATTAGCAAGGTAGCACTATTCTATAAGTGATATTTTATCTTAAAACAAAACGAAAATCATGGAAACCATTCTTGTAATTATTGTAAGTGCCATCGCTTTCTATGGCGGAGCCAGAGTGTTAAGTGGAGTTACTATTGACAATTTCCTGCAGGCGATCATGGTTGCTGTAGCAATTGCCTTTTTAAACATGACTCTGGGACTGCTTCTGAAAATTGTTACTCTCGGAATATTATCGCTTGGGATTTTTACCTGGTTGTTAGATGCTATGTTGATACAGGTAGCTGATTATTTTATGGCTGGTATACGAGTGAAGAATTTCTGGTGGGCACTGGCCCTGGCAGCAGTGGTCTCGATAATAGAAGGATTCATTGGTTGGATAATGTAATGAATTCTATCTTGTTAGTGATTTTGTAGAAGCATTGTTATATTGGTTAATCCTGGGTTTATTTAGTCTCAATAATAATGCTTAAATAATTTCAATTTTCTTTTGAACAAAAATAAAAGTCACCCGTTTTAGCGATGAAACCAAAACAAAGGTGCTGTTACTGAAAAATCAAAAAGAGAAATTTGTGGTTTGATATAATCTAAATTTTCTCTGAAATAAATCTATTCCAACTTATTACGTTCGCTACCCCGAACATGCAATACAAATAATTGTAGTTAAAGTTGGTTCATGCACTGTCCCTATTTGGTGGCAGTGCATGTTTTTTTTCTTTTCGATACTGAGGTATGTTATTACGAATTATTGGAAAGACAACTTAATTTCTCGCTGATGAAAAATCTACTTTCCCAGATGTCAAGCGATACAAATAAATTTAATTATGAGACTTTTAATGAATCTTATTGTACTTTTTATTCTCCCATTCATAATGCCAAAATCTGAAGAAACCATTTCAACAGAGACTTATAGTGAATACTGTAATGTGCGTTACGACTTCTGTGTTAATTACCCTTCTCATATTTTGTCTGACAAATTTGTTTCTGATAATGACGATGGAGTCGTTCTTTCAAATGCTAACAATAATCTTACAGTAACCGTTTCTGGAAGTCCTGTAGTCTCAGGAAAATCAGTTTCGGATATGTATGATGATATTGTTGTGAAATATCTAGAGGAAGAAAACGGCGATCGGGAAATTTATATCATTATTCAAGAAGACTACTTTGAAACTTCGTTTATAAGAGGTGATCAAATGTATTATCAAAAATTAAAAAGAGAAGGCGGTGATGATATTATGCTGGAGATCGTAGGGCCGAAAGGAAGCAAATACAGTATCAATGATCTGAAAGAAAAAATTGAACTTACATTCTAGTGTTTAAGAAGAAAGATCATCCAATGACAACCTTTTATGAAAATAGTGCAGTTGAGTTTATTGTCAACTGCACTATTTTTTTGTGTGATTACTAACTAGTCATCTAATTATATTCTCTTACCTTGTAGTAGCGAAAATATTTCTATTGTAAAATTATACAGAATGAAAAAATCCTATCCTAAATTCTTTTTCTTGATATTGGTACTGTTAATATCAATGGCATTCTTTGGTCTGATATCAGAATTTTTGATAGCGGTATTTTGGGCTACTATTTTCGCCATTCTTTTTAGAAAAAGGTATGTACGTATTCTGGAGATGATGCCAACCTGGCCAAATACTGCGGCTGCGATTACAGTCGGATTGATTCTGTTCATAGTTGTTATTCCTTTTGGTATTGTTGGAACCGTCGTTTATTTAGAGTCCAGTGAAATAATTACAAACATAGCTGATAGCAAAACGAGTTTGGAGGATCAGGTGGAAGGTATACAGGATCAGATTCCTTTGAGTAATCGTCAGCTACGTAGCCTTGGATTTTCAGTGAAAGATGTGGAGGAGGAAATTGCGACCATCATGAATAAGGGTATGCAGTTCTTGGCAGGGCAAGCGGTTTCGCTTTCTCAAAACCTCATTAGTCTTGCCGTCAATTTTTTCATAATGCTTTATGTTCTCTTCTTTTTTATTAGAGACGGTAAGCGGATTCTCCAGCAGATGATGTGGGCGGTGCCCATTCCGGAAGCTAAGAAACTGAGATTACTAAAAAGGTTTGATAGTGTTGCTCGTGCTACTGTAAAAGGGAGCTTACTTGTCGCTATTTTACAAGGAGGAGCTGGAGGCTTATTATTTTACTTTTTGGGAATTCCGGCAGCATTACTTTGGGGAGTGATAATGGTTATTAGTTCATTACTGCCTATTGGTTCCGCTTTGGTATGGGGACCTTGGATGATCGTTTTATTTATTCAAGGAGAAACGACAAAAGCAATTATTTTGCTGGTGGTTGGAACTTGTTTTATTGGATTGATAGATAATCTATTGCGACCAAGGCTCGTAGGTCAGGATACAAAAATGAAGGATTATATGATTTTGATTTCCACCCTTGGAGGGCTTTCCTGGTTTGGTCTTACGGGTTTCGTCTTAGGGCCGATTATAGCAGCATTGTTTAGCACCTGTTGGTATATGCTGGGAAGGGAGTATGCAAATAAATCTTATGAAGATGCAGTGACGGCATCTACTGCGGAAGAGTTGGCAGGGGATAGTTGAAAATAAATTGTAATTAAAACTGCTGCCTTTTTTCAGACAAATACTTCCAATATCGTTTTGGAACATGTTGTAAATGCAGCTTCATGTTTTTTCGCTCGGGAATATTGACGTGGTCGAAATAACTCTTCCAAAGAATCTGATACTCAGGTTCTTTTTCATCTAAAACAGTGGTGTCCAGTTGTCGCAACTGCAACTTATGATCATCTGCAAAAGTAACGTAAGTTGTTCTTCTGCTTTCGCAATTATAAGATATCCCATAGCGTCTTTGACCATCATAAATCAACCAATGCTGCGCCGGGTAGCGTTTTTCAAAATGAGACGATAACAATGGTATTACATTAAAATCGGGTTCTATAACCGCATAGTAAATATCATCCTTCGTTTTCTGAAAACGTACAAAGGCATGCATTCGATGAACCTCCCGTCCAATCTTTTTATTAATCTGATGTAATTTCAAAACCGTATCATCTCCATAGTTTTCTGTAATGTCAATTGAGCTATCAAATGCTTTTTTTACAAAGTTGAAAATCAAAGAAGGAATCTCCGGCAACTCTGAAAGGAAGCAGTGGTAGAGTAGGGAAGTAGTTCTGCGAGAACATTTTTTTTCGATGCCTTTGATGACACGACGAGCATTTGACTCATTTGTTTGTACATGGATGGGCGACTCAAAAAGGTTTTCCATCCATTCATCTTCCGCAACGATGCGATCTGGTGTTGCTTTCAAACGATAGATTTCAAATATCGCAGAAAACAATCCTTCGTAAGTTCCGTCGTAAGTAAAGGTCATACACTGAATAAGCTAAGTTGATTTTCAGGAGTCTTTTTTCGGGAAACCGGAGCCGTCAAAATCTTACGAACCTGCTCAGGATAGAAGCCAAGCATTTTGAAGTTTTTATCTAAGCAAGTCAGAAAATACTGCGCACGTTTCAGGACAATCCCTATCTTTTTAAGATGCTCCAATCGCAACGATCCATGCCGACGAGCAGCTATTACTTTCTTAGCAGATTTCACACCCACGCCAGGGATACGCAAAATCATTTCGTAAGGTGCTGTATTCACATCTACCGGAAATAACTCAGGATGACGTAAAGCATAAGCCATCTTTGGATCCATCTCCAAATCCAAGTCAGGATAATTCGCATCTACAATCTCATCCACTTTAAAACCATAAAAGCGCATCAACCAATCAGCCTGATACAATCGGTTCTCCCGAATCAGCGGTGGTTGTTTCAACATCGGAACGCGCGTATCTGAACTGATCGGAACGTAGCCGGAGTAATAAACTCGTTTTAATTTCTGATCCGTGTACAGATTGTTAGCAAGATTTAAAATGTGCAGATCGTTCTCAGGCGTAGCACCTATAACCATCTGCGTACTCTGTCCTCCAGGGGCAAATTTTGGCGTAGACCGAATGACTTTCTTTTCCTCTCTGTGACCTTTTATAGTATCGGTCAAATAATTCATCGGCTTGTAAACATCCTTGTAGTTTTTTTCAGGAGCTACCTTTTTCAAACTTATCTCAGAAGGAATCTCTAGGTTCACACTGAGGCGATCAGCATACAAGCCAGCCTCATGTATCAACTCGTCAGAAGCACCCGGTATGGCCTTCAGGTGAATGTATCCGTTGAACTTATGCTCGGTTCGTAATTCCTTCGCAATACGAACCAATCGCTCCATCGTATAATCTGGATCTTTGAAAATACCAGAGCTTAGAAAAAGCCCTTCAATATAATTTCGACGATAGAAATTGATAGTTAGGTCGACGACCTCCTTTACGGTGAAAGCAGCCCTTTTTACATCGTTACTTCTTCGACTGACACAGTAAGCACAGTCGAAAATACAAACGTTAGTTAGCAAAATTTTGAGGAGAGATACACAGCGGCCATCTTCTGTATAGGTGTGACAGATACCCATGCCGGTGGAGTTACCGAGACCATCCTTAGTGTTCTTTCGATTACTTCCACTCGAAGAGCAGGAGACGTCATACTTCGCTGCATCAGCTAGTATTTCTAGTTTTTCTTTTATTCTTTCGTTCATGATTGTCGTAGTCTGAATTCGAGACAAATATACTCTAGTTTAAAATTAAAAACAAATTGTTTTTGAGTGATAAACAATAATTTGCACTTCTTTTTCTGAATTGTTTGAAGCGTATTCGTAATTATTACTACTTTGTCGAACAACAATAAATAAAAATATCATGCAGAAATATGACGTCATTGTTATTGGAGCTGGTTCAGCAGGACTGGGAAATACAGGAGTTGGATATACCATTGGATTGAAGACACTGTTGATAGAAAAAGACGAGAGAAATTTTGGAGGAGACTGTACTAATTATGGTTGTGTGCCTAGTAAGGCGCTCATTCATGTAGCTAAGCTTTTTCATGCCGCTAAGCAAGCAGCTCCTTTCGGTTTAGAGTCGAGTGGAAAAGCGGATATGCAGAAGATACTGGATTACATTCACAGCAAGCAGGATTTCATAAGGGATGGAGAGGATGCAGATGCTTTGCGCAAAAAAGGCGCTGATGTGGTCATCGGTACTGCCCAATTTGAAGACAAAAATACAGTCGTGGTTGGCGATCAAAAATTTACGGCCAAGGTCATTCTATTATGTACCGGTTCGTCGCCAAGAAAGCTGAATATCCCAGGAATGGAAAAGGTAAAGATTTATACGAATGAGAGTTTATTCTTTGATTGTAAAACCTTACCGGAGCATTTTGTGATCATTGGAGGAGGAGCAATTGGTTGTGAGATGGCGCAGGCATTTCAACGACTGGGTTCGAAGGTTACTATAGTAGATCGTGGCCATAGAATACTGTCTAAAGAACGAGAGAATATCTCAGCGGTTTTGGAGCAACGCTTTTTAGAAGAAGGAATTACTATTTCTTATAACTCAGAAGTAAAGGCTTTTGAAGGTGGAAAATGTATCATTAAAACTAAAATTGGAGAAGAAACGATCCCCTGTGATGCAGTATTAATGGCCGTTGGTAGAGTAGTGAATACAAAAAACATGGGTTTAGAAAAAGCGGGAATAGCATTGACGGAGAGAGGAAAAATAAAAGTCGATGAATATTTGAGGTCTACAAACCCCAACGTTTATGTGGTTGGAGACGCGGCAGGAAAATATATGTTTTCGCATGGTGCTGAGAAAATGGTTCGACAGCTTTGGCGAAATTTGTTGATCCCTCTATTTAAGAAAAAGAATACAACGAAGAATTTATCCTGGGTGACCTTTACGGATCCTGAGGTCGCGACATTTGGTTGGAGTGAGGAAAAACTGGCTAAAGAAAATGTTGATTATTATCGTCAAGATCAAAACTTTGAACATGATGACCGCGCTATCGTTGACGAGTATCAATATGGCCAAATGTCTATCTGGACTACTAATGGTTCTAACATTGGAGGACGGACGATTTTATCTGGAACTATGATCGCTCCTAAAGCTGGAGATTTAATTCAGGAATTACAATTGGCTTCAGAAAATAAAATACCGATTAAAAAGATAACAGAACGAGTTTATCCATATCCCGTAGCTTCCAGAATAAATCAAAAAACCTTACGAGGTTTAATGGAAAAAACATTTACAGAAACAAAAAAGAAATTAGCAAGAATATCTTTTAGATTATTTAATTAAAAAAAATAATTGCGACTGAACATGAGAGGAACTCGTCCGTTTTAATAACGAACCAAGAAACAAATATTATTAAAACGGCTTTACAAATATTTGAAAGCCCTAACTCAAAAAACACATAAATTATGTTACGTTACGCACTTATTTTTTTCGTTGTCGCTATTATCGCAGGAGTATTAGGATTTGGTGGGATTGCCGGCGCTGCTAGTGGAATTGCTCAATTGTTATTTTATATATTCTTAGTGTTGCTAGTCATCTCCGGTGTGATGCACTTGTTGAGAAGAGTCTAATGAATATAAGTGCATGCTTAGAGCTTAATTATATACCTACAAAACACATTTTTTGATTATACTTCGTTGTGAAAATCCTCATTTAGCTACAGCTAAACTCCGGTTTCCAAGGCTCGTCTAATCAAAAAAAATGTAACTTTTCGGCTATAAAATAAAGATCCAAACATGCTCTAAGATCTATAAAGAGGTAAATGCTTACAATAAAGTAACTTCCCTCTGATTTAGTATAAAGCTGATAAGCCCTTACTAAGGAAAACCTTGCATTGAGTTCAATGCAAGGTTTTTTTGTTTTTTAAAAAGAGTGAACTTGATAGAAATAATTAAAGATCCGATTTGCAGCTTCTATTGCTTTCTCTCCTTGATCTGCTGTAGTAATTAATTCTCTAGCTTTTGTTTGAAACAACTTCCATCGAGGGCCAGTCTCAATTCCTTGCTGTTCATAAAAATGGAAATGTTCTATTCCTTCCAAGTTACTATTTCTATTTAATGCTTTCACGATTACTTTTCCTCCTAGTCGGGCGCCTTCTAAAACATAGAGAACGCCAATTAATTCGCTAAGTGAATTATTTTGTATTTGGTGTGAAAATAATGGATAGTCTTTTTTTTCTTTCTGAGCTTGAAGCGCAGCAATATCTTTGTTTAAATGACTCACTCGTTCGGATGTAAAACTATGTAGCGACTTGTTTTGAGCTAATTTTAATTGTTTATTTAGCGGAGGTTCTAATTGATTATATATCCATTTAGATTTTACAAGAACCTCTAAATACTGATTTTTATTTATTTTTCTAGACATTATTTCTTTTGCAAAAGAAACTTCTTCCAGGTCATCATGTAATGCCCTGGTTTGAATTTTTAAATCGGATAAAATATCGTAAGAAGACACAGTAGTTTTAGTTTGATGAATCGTTATAAAAGCAAAATTAGCCAAGACTTCGTTCACCAAGCTACTAAATAAATTATAACTAGGGAAAAGATAATCGTATAAATGTTTATTGAATTTCAGATTGCTATACACTAGGATTAGAGCCTGTTTGAATTTTGTTGGCAGAAGCGAAATCGCACAGGAATTGGTTCTGAGAAAATAATTTTTTTCTTTCATAGCCTTATATGGGAGGCAAAAATTATGCACTCAGGTTCAATTAATGTGTGATTGCAGCTTGACACATAAAATCTAAACAGGTTCTTACTAAAGCGATATCTAGATTGGAGAACAAAAAAAAATTGCCGGAAACCATTTTAGTTGCCTAAGGTTTCCGGCCCTAATTTCACACTTAACTTTTGCTTATTGTTTATTTGTTTGAATGTAGTTGTGTTGGTTGCTAAATGCGATTAGGAAAAGTGAGGGTTTAAATACTAGATTTAATAGGCACTTTAATTTGGGTTTACTAACGTAAACAGATTGTTAATCTGATTCTTATTGATAAGGCATTCGAGGTCTTTAAGAAGAGCCAATGCTTTATGGAATTTTACTCGGCTAGAATAAATAGCTTTTTGTTTTTTTCTGTTTTCTGCTGTCTTTAGATGGTAGTTGTTCAGCACGTTTTCGATTAACTCAGGAGCACCTTCCATACAGTCTTTGCAAATAATACCATCTGCGGAGTGTAAGGCCAATTCGTTTATTTTATCCATCGTTTCTGAAGTGTCTGCAAAAAAGACAAATGGTACTTCAGAAAGATAAATCTTAGTGAATGTTTTAGGGTCTAGGCCAGAGAATTCAAGAGAGGACGTATCCGCTAAGATTAAATCTGGCTGCATCCATTCTAGCTTGGTAAAAAAAGAAGCTTTGTCCGTAGCGATTATATAAATCCCTATCAGTTCTGTTTTGGATATCACAGATTTGACCTGCTCTGTAAATTGACCATCAGAACAGGCTATTAGTATTTTGTATAAATGCTTATTCATCATGTTACCGCTATTTGATGAAATAGTGATTTAATTATCTGAAAACAGATAGATGACTATAGGTACTAGAATTTTTTGGGCTAATGCCCGATAGGAAAAGGTGTTTAGCAGTGCACTCTGCTAAACTGCTCAGAAGAGACAGTAATAAAAAAGCAATGATAAATAGAGAAAGCCTAGAGTAAGTAACACTTAAGCTTGGATAGAAATTAATCAGTTTGCCGAATGGGCAATTTGCAATTTTAAAGACCATAGAATTTTCCAGAATGGGGCTCTGAAAAATTTAGTAATTAAGTCTAACACCGACAAGGTAGGTATTTAATTTAGAAAATGTACTCGGAATGCTAAATAATAATTCGAATGGGAAGAAAATTCGAGAACATCAGCTTGGAAGAGAGGAGGGAGTCATGAGTAGGGGCCTACAATATTAAGATTAGATTGATTCCGTGGTGGAATAGGTTTCTTCAATCTTGCGTCTCATTTTACCCGCAGGTAGAAATCCTTTAATGAATTCTTTCACCTCGCCATCTTTGATCATAATCGTAGTAGGAACGTTAAAGACACCCAGAAAAGCTGAAATGTCTTCCTGCTCTTCTATGTCGACTTTGTAAAAGTTAATGTCTTCTTCAAACTCCTTACTTACTCGCTCCATCAAGCTATCCATCATCTCAGAGTTCCCAGACCAATTTGCTCCGAAAACAAGTACCGAAGGCTGCTTCTCTTTTACTATTTTAGTCTCAAAGACCTTACTGGAGAGGTTCACGTATTTAGTTATTTCATTCAAAACTTTGTGCTTATTTAAGTGTGTAAAATTAGGTCTAGCCGGACTTTGGAAGGTCTATATAGATTTACTGAAGCAACTTGAGCTGTGCCTATGTTATATCTTCTTTTTAACTTTTCGACTATGTGTTTGCCACTAGAAAGAACAACACTCTGAATTGTTCAGTAAATGTAGAGATTAATCCCTTTTTTAGAGATAAGTGATTGATCAAAAATAATGATAAGCTATTACCGAGACTATTTTTTGATTAGTCGAGGAATAAAAAACGGAGTTACCCCTAAGGGTAATGAGTATTTTTAAGACGAAGGGTAATCGAAAAAGAGACCGTAATAGGTTATTAATTATTTTGAGCATTCACTTATTTGATCACTTCGATTACTAATCGAATTATTTAATCACTCAAAACAAAAACATTATGGCAACTTTAGATGACGATTACGGATACATTGATCCAAGTACTGTTTCGCCTTGGTCCACAGCTCTTCGATATGGTGGATTGGCCGCACTGATTTCAGTAATCATTGGTTTAGTGGTACATCTGGCTGGCTTGCAGGATTATGAAGCGGCAGCAGCTGGGGAGACTGATCCGATTAGCACGATGGTGCAATTATTATCTTATGTGATTTGGGCAGGTGCGGTTTATTTGGCAATCAAATTTCATAGAGATGAGCAGCTTGGAGGATACATAACTTTCGGGAGAGGATTTTACACTGGCTTTGCTACATCGTTGGTGATGGGAGCTATTTCTGCAGTTTGGACATTCATATTCTTCTCCATGATCGCTCCTGAAATATTGGACATCATGCGAGAAGCAGCATTAAATAACATGCCTGAAGATCAAGCCGAACAGGCAGAAGGAATCATGGATACAATGATGTCTCCGGCAGTGATGACAGGATCTGTGTTTGTAGCTACTATTGTGATTGGTTCTATAATTTCCGTAATTGCTTCTGCGATTATGAAGAAAGATCACCCGGCAGCTTAACTAAATTAGTACTAATTTGAATCCCAGTAAGAAATACGGAATCATAGCAGGTGTAGCCACAGTTGGCTACATGCTGCTTTTTTATTTGATCGATCGGACTTTGATTTTGAATATGAAAGTCTATTGGTCTTCTTTGTTGATTTACTTTATTTGCATGTATAAGGCTTGCATGGAAATTCGCTCTAGCCATGAAAATGAGGTTCTTCATTTGAAAGATGCTATTCGCGCAAGCTTTATTACATTTTTGATTGCAAACGCTATTTTCTACATTTTCTATTATATCCTTTTAAATTTTGTAGATCCTGATTTAGTGAAATTGCAAGTAGAAATTGCACAGCAAATGTATTTAGATATTATGGGGGAGGAGCGTGCAAAACCGATGTTAGATAGAATGGAAGAGGAAGGTTTTGAAATGACTTTTTCTAAGACCTTTTTTGAATATGCAAAAGGCGCAATTGCTGGGTTTGTATTTTCGTTGTTGATTGGTGGATTTACGCGGCAGGAATGATTTTGACAGACAGGCTGTTCCTACGGAACGCTAAACGCACCACGATGTGGTGCTATAGACAGATTGTCCCGATGGGACATTTATCTATACCGCAGCAAGAGTATGTTCCATAGGAACTATCTGTCTATAGCAAATAAATACGAAAGAAGGAAAAGCGTTCTGTAGGAACAGCCTCACAGATTGTAACGTGCACGTATTCTATGTGAATTCGAAACCGTAACAAAACCACGGGTAAAACGTTAAAATAACCGCTGAACCACACAACAAAAACCCAGCAATCAACAGACATACACCACCTGAAAATCATGGTTGAACCGAAATTAGACATCTCTGTAGTCGTACCCCTTTTCAATGAAGAAGAGTCGCTGAAGGAATTGGAAACCTGGATCGCCCGAGTGATGCAAGAAAATGGCTTCCGCTATGAGATCATTTTTATAGATGACGGGAGCAAGGATACCTCCTGGTCTATCGTAGAAAAACTAGCGGAGCAAAACGAATCCGTCAGAGGTATAAAGTTTCGTAGAAACTACGGAAAATCCGCCGCGCTCAACGAAGGTTTTCATATCACCAGAGGAGATGTCGTCATTACAATGGACGCTGATCTACAAGACAGTCCCGACGAAATTCCAGCCCTCTACAAAAGGATTATGGAGGAGGATTATGACCTCGTTTCCAAAAAAAAAAAAAAACGCCACGACCCACTTTCCAAAACCATTCCTACAAAACTATACAACGCCACGACTCGTTTGCTCTCTGGCATTCATCTCAACGATTTCAACTGCGGATTGAAAGCCTACAAAAATGCAGTCGTCCAC
>JBGCDT010000254.1:0-7542 GCA_045105695.1 Saprospiraceae bacterium
TGAGTTTTTTCTCCTTAATCGTGATTCCTACCTCTTCATAACTCTCGCGAATCAATGCCGTAACGGCCATTTCTTTTTCATCAATTTTACCCCCGACCATCGTATATCTACCTCCGTTTTTAGGTGTTTGTTTTAACAGCAGAACTTTCCCCTCTTGCTGGAGAAACATTCTAACAACAATGACTAGTCTAGCTCTCGGCATAAATAATTAAGGTTACTATGTTTAAGTACTTGAATATTATACTCGAATACACTTAAGCAAATATAACAGAATATTTCATCTGGTCTAGAAAACATTCATAAACCAAACACAGATAAGGCTATACCTATTTCAAAAACTTAGCTCAGATTTAACGATTTCCAATCGATTATTAAAAAAAACAAAGGCTTTGAAGTAAATTAGCGGCTGCATTTCACTGAGCCTCTGAGCAGGCTACTGTTTTGCAAAACAAATTATGAGCTTACTGCTTGTTTGATGACCCGTCCATACACTACTTATCATTCAATAAATCTGATATGCGGTACAATAATATATTGGAAACCATCGGTGATACACCCTTGATAAAAATCAACCACGTACTTAAAGGTATTAAGGCTCAGGTCTACGCAAAGGTAGAGGCCTTCAACCCTGGACATTCTGCTAAAGACCGGATTGCTTTATTTATGATAGAAGCTGCCGAAAAAGATGGAATACTAAGTCCTGGCGGTACAGTCATCGAAACTACTTCTGGAAACACTGGTTTTAGTCTAGCTATGATCTGTGCTATCAAACAGTATCGTTGTATCCTCTGTGTACCGGACAAAATTTCTGATGAAAAACTCAATGCACTTCGAGCCATAAAAGCAGAAGTAGTGGTCTGTCCAAGTAATGTAAAGCCAGACGATCCTAGGTCATACTACTCCAAAGCAAAAGAAATTCATCATAATACTCCGAACTCGTTCTACGTCAATCAGTACTTCAATTCCTCTAACCTACAAGCCCACTACGAAACTACTGGTCCTGAACTGTGGAGACAATCCGAAGGAAAGATAACGCACTACGTTTGTTGCGTAGGAACAGGTGGAACATTGTCTGGGACTGCTCGCTTTTTGAAAGAACAAAACGCTGATGTTAATGTAATTGGTGTGGATGCTTATGGTTCTGTTTTGAAAAAATTTCACGAGACTGGGGAGTTTGACCAAAAGGAAGTTTATCCATATAAGTTAGAAGGTGTTGGCAAGAATATCATTCCCGACAATGTAGATTTCAATGTGATCGATAAATTTGTAAAAGTGACGGACAAAGCCAGTGCGTTCCGAGCTCGTCAGTTAGCCAAACGAGAAGGAATGTTTGTTGGTTATTCCAGTGGTGCAGCTATGCAAGGCGTCTTTTCTATAAAAGATGAATTGACAGAAGACGATTTCGTAGTCGTACTGTTCCCAGATCACGGTAGCAAATATTTAGGTAAAATTTATAATAATGAGTGGCTGGAAGAAGCGGGTTTCCTTTATGGACAAAACTACAAGTACATGCTTCGCTTTAGAAAGTTCCTCAGAAGCATATAACAAATTATGAAAATCTTAGTTACTGGTGCCGATGGAATGCTGGGCAGCAACCTTGTAAGAGAATTGTTAGAAAGAGGACATAGCGTCTGCGCTTTTTTACTTCCTGACAGCAATGCTCCTACCCTACAAGGTCTGGACATTGAATTCACTTACGGAAATATTCTGGACGTCAATCAACTCACCATTGCTGCTAGTGGCTGCGATGCTATTATACATACCGCCGCAAATACCAATATCTGGCCCAACCGATCCGATATAGTTAGAAAGGTAAATGTAGAAGGAACCCGAAACGTCATCAGTGCTGCCCTTGCTGCTCATATAAAAAAAATGGTCTACGTAGGTACAGCTAACTCGTTCGGCTTCGGCTCCAAACAAACGCCTGGCAACGAAAAGCAGCCATACCGCTCTGCTAAATACGGACTCGATTACATGGACTCCAAGTACGATGCACAGCAACTGGTCCTTAATGCAGTGAAAGATAAAAATTTACCTGCCGTTATCGTCAATCCAACTTTCATGTGGGGTCCTTATGATTCTAAACCAGGGGCTGGAGCAATGATACTTGCTATTTACCAAGGGAAGATCCCTGTATCTGCACCGGGTGGCAGAAATTACATTTATGTAAAAGACGTCGTTGTTGCTATTGCTAATGCTCTTGAAAAAGGAACGGTTGGCGATTGCTACATTGCTGGAAATGAAAACCTAAATTATAAAGAAGCTTTCGACAAAATTGCAAAGGTCGTTGGAGTAAAACCTCCCGGTATGAAAATACCTGGCTTTCTAACTAAAGCATATGGCTGGGCCGGAACTTCCATTAGCGGTCTTACCGGCAAACCTCCTACAGTAAGCTACGCCATGGCGCAGATTTCCTGCGATGAACATTATTTCTCTGCTGAAAAAGCGGTCAAAGAACTCGGCATGCCGCAGACAAATATTGAAGTAGCCATTCAGGAATGCTTTGCATGGTTAAAAGAAAACGGATACTGTGGAGAAAAGGAAGAGTCTACTATATGACACATAAAGACAAAGTAATCATCATCACCGGTTCCAGTATGGGAATTGGAAAAGTCATGGCGTTAGAACTGCTCAACAAAGGAGCTAAGGTGGTGCTCAACGCCAGAAACAAAGAAAGACTTAACAAGACATTTGCAGAACTACAATCCGCAGGCCATCCGGTCATAGCTATCGCTGGCGATGTCTCCAAAGTAGAAGATTGCGAGCACCTAGCAACAGAAACAATAAAGGCTTTCGGAAAAATTGATGTCCTGATCAACAACGCAGGTATCTCCATGGAGGGAGAAGTAACAGAGTTGAGTCCAGACGTTTTCCGAAAGGTGATGGAGGTCAATTACCTCGGCTCGGTCTACCCTACACAAGCTGTTCTTCCCGAACTAAAAAGATCAAAAGGCTCTGTAATTTTCATGTCCAGTGCTGCGGGGGTTCGTGGCTTACCTGGTTTTTCCGTTTACTCGTCTTCAAAAATGGCACTCACGGCTCTAGCAGAATCTATGAAAATAGAATTGCATAAAGATGAAGTCCATGTTGGGATCGCTTATGTTGGGTTTACCCAAAACGATCCTGAAAAGACCATTTATAACGCTAATGGCAAAATCATAGCACAACCCAACCGTAGTTTCATAAAAGCAGAGCCGCCCATCAATGTTGCCAAGCGTGTATCAACCATGATCGCCAACAGAACTTTCAAACGAGTATTCACTCCTCTTGGAAAGCTCAACGCCATCGTTAACCGCTGGACACCCAGTCTTGGCGAATGGATACTCCGCAGAAATTACTTTAAGCGTAAAGCGGAGAATAAAAAGGATTAGCGTAACTTTGCCTGTCCTATTTTTTCTGTTAACAGAGTAATAGAGAAAAGAAATATCCAAAATCAAAGCGCGTGACTAACACGTTATAAGGCACGTCCTAAGTGGCGGGAGGCCGAACTATAGTGTTTGAGCGGAGCGAGTTTATAGTTCTTGGATTTTTTGGTACTTTTTGGGCCAAGCCAAAAAGTACGTAACAAAATTTAAGCACTCAACTTATCGCTCCAAACGAATGTTGACTCAGGGTACTTTCTAATCTCACTCAAAACTACACATATGGATATTTTCGATAGAATCAAAAACAACCCCGGCCCTCTCGGACGCTGGGCTGATGTAGCAGAAGGCTACTGGATTTTTCCAAAACTAGAAGGCGAACTCGGAAGCAGAATGACCTTCGATGGCAAAGAAGTGATTTGCTGGTCAGTAAACAATTACCTCGGTTTGGGTAACCATCCAGAGGTACGAAAAGCAGATGCAGAAGGTGCTAAAGATTGGGGACTCGCATACCCAATGGGATCTCGTATGATGTCTGGTGCTACCTCTGAACATGATGCGCTGGAAGAAGAGCTCGCTGATTTTGTACAAAAGGAATCCGCAGTTTTAGTCAACTTCGGGTACCAAGGAATCATGTCTGCCATCGACTCTCTACTGACTCGACGCGATGTAGTCGTTTATGACTCTGAGTGTCATGCTTGTATCGTAGATGCACTTCGAATGCACATGGGAAAACGTTTTGCCTTCGAGCACAACGACATGGAAAGCCTCGAAAAGCATTTGCCTAAAGCACAACGTATCGCCGAAGAAAATGGTGGTGGCGTACTCGTCATCTCTGAAGGTGTATTCGGAATGCAAGGAGATCAAGGAAAACTGAAGGAGATCATTGACATGAAAAAGCAATACAATTTCCGTTTGCTTGTAGATGATGCTCACGGCTTTGGCGTACTTGGAAAAACAGGTGCTGGTGCTGGTGAAGAACAAGGTGTTCAAGAGGAGATCGATGTTTACTTTTCTACTTTTGCAAAATCAATGGCGAGCATCGGAGCTTTCTTGGCTGGTGATAAAGACATCATCCGCTATTTGAAGTACAACATGCGTTCGCAAATATTTGCAAAGTCATTACCGATGCCTTTCGTAACCAGCGCTCGTAAGCGATTGCAGATGCTGCGCACCATGCCGGAACTAAAAGATCGCTTGTGGAGAAATGTAAACGCATTGCAAAACGGGTTGAAAGAACGTGGTTTCGACATTGGAAACACTAACTCTTGCGTAACGCCTGTGTACATGCACGGTTCTGTTGAAGAAGCAATGGTACTGGTAAAAGACATGCGCGACAACTACCGTGTTTTCTGCTCCATCGTTGTCTACCCAGTTATTCCTAAAGGAATGATTTTACTACGTTTAATTCCAACTACAGTACACACGATGGAAGACATCGAAGAAACGCTGGAGGCTTTCTCTGCCATTTCTGAAAAGCTAAAAAGTGGATTATACAAGCAACATGCAGCTGAAATAAAAGCATAAATCAATTCTAAAAATTGATTTGTAAATATATTGTTATAAAGTGCCGGTCTGATTTATTTTGGATCGGCATTTTAGATTAACCAACCTATGATAAAAGAGAAAACTAATATAGACTCTAAAATACTTTTTGCGTTAGGAACAATAGCTTACGCCGTGATGACGCTGATGGCCATAGTACTTTACAAGGAAAGGATTGCTTTTTTAGATGGGTCTTATATTTTGTTTTCTATTTTGAGTGAAGGAGATTTAGCGGTGCAGGTTTATCGCTTTGGTTCTGCGGTTACACAGGCTGTTCCGCTGTTGGCTTCTAAGATGGACTTTTCTTTGGAAGCTGTTATGAAACTATATTCAGCGAGCTTTCCCCTTTATTTTTATCTGATGTTTTTGGCTTGTTTGCTTTTGTTAAAAAAGAAGAAGCATGCGATACTATTGTTGTTATTTAATGTGGGGATGATAACACATACCTTCTACTGGGTGATTCCAGAATTCCAGCAAGGTCTCTCTCTGTTGGTTTTGTATTTTGCCCTTTTGGAAAAATCAATGGATCAAGGTTGGTTAAAAAACATTGGATTTCAAATTCTAAACCTATTTTTGATTTCTACATTGGTTTTCTTTCATCCTCTGATGGTTTTCCCTTTTGGTTTTTTTGTGGCTTACTACTATTTCTTTTTATATCCAACCCGAAAAGATTTACTGTTTAGTAGTTTAGCATTCTTGTTCTTCTTTTTCATAAAGGCTTTTTTATTTAATACTACTTACGAAAGAAACTCCGTCAGTGGATTGAAACACCTCTTGTTATTATTCCCTGATTATTTCACAACGGAGACGAATATTAATTTCCTAACTTATCTTTTCAAAGATTACTACCTACTATTGCTGGCACTTATTGCTATAAGTGTACATTTTGTTAGAAATGATAAGAAACTGCAATTAGCATTTACCTTAGTCAGCTTTTTCGCTTACCTAGCTTTGATAAATACGACCTTTCCTTTTGGTCCAAGTCAATTCTATATTGAAAGTCTCTACTTACCGCTTAGCTTGATTGTGTTCTTTCCATTATTGTTTGATGTTTTTAAAAATCAAAAAGGGAAAGTACTGCTGATTGGTTTATCCTTGGTTGTTGGCATTCGTTTAATTCACATTTACAATACTAGTGAAATCTACACCGACCGGGTAGAATACATCAGCGGCCTAATTAACAAAACAGAAAATCTTCCCAATAAAAAACTACTCCTCTCGCCAGAGCAATTAGACAAAGAAAAAATGCTTTTAACCTGGGGATTCAGTTACGAAAGTTGGTTGATTTCCACTATTGAAAACGGCGCTACTCGTTCTTTCTTCAGCAAGGAGCTAGGAGCAGAGCAAGAAGAGATTGACTATTCCTATGTATTGGGTATCAACAAGGCATTCGCCACGGCCTGGGGTAGTTATCCTTACGAAAAACTTCCAGAACAATATTTTATTTTTAAGGATACTTCTTACTATGTCGAATTGAAAGAAGAAATCGACATTGAGCAATAACTAGAATGATTGTCAATTCCATTTCCACTAATATTTCTTTTTACAAAACAGTCTGGTTAATTTTGCGCACTTAGTAACAGAACAAACACAGAGAAACATGAAACCCATCATCAGCGGAATTCAACAAATTGGAGTAGGTAACAACGACGTATATGGCACTTTCAAATGGTACCACCAACACCTCGGCATGGACGTCAAAATCTTCGACGAAGCTGCTGAGGCGGCACTCATGCTTCCCTACACCGGTGGCGTTCCTCGAAGTCGCCACGCCATCCTCGCCCTCAATATGCAAGGAGGTGGCGGATTAGAAATCTGGCAGTACACCAGCCGCGAACCAGAAGCGCCAACCTTTGATTTGCAACTTGGAGACTTGGGAATTTACATCATGAAATTCAAATGCAAATCTGTTTCTGAGACTTATAAATTTCTACAGTCAAAAGGTGTAAACTTCTGTGGTGGCATTTCCAAAGCACCCAACGGCTTAGATCATTTCTACTTCAAAGACTTACATGGTAATCTGGTAGAGGTTGTTCCTTCGGATAATTGGTTCCGAAAAAATGATAGTCCAACAGGTGGTGTATATGGTTGCACCATTGGCGTAAGTGACATCGACAAAGCTCGAGAAGTCTACTCTGATATCATTGGCTACGACGAGGTGGTTTATGACGAAACAGGGACCTTCGAAGACTTCGCAACTCTGGGAGGTGGTGATAAAAAATTCCGCAGAGTATTGCTCACTCATAGTAAACCTAGGAGAGGGGCTTTCAGTAAACTGCTTGGCAAAAGCGAAATCGAACTCGTTCAAGTCCTAGACAGAGAACCTAGAAAGATTTTTGAAAATCGCCTTTGGGGAGATTTAGGCTACATCCATCTCTGCTTCGATATCAACGGTATGTCAGAACTTCGCAAAATCTGCGAATCAAAAGGTCGTCCTTTCACTTGCGACAGTAGTGATAGTTTTGACATGGGTGAAGCGGCTGGACATTTCTCATACATCGAAGATCCTGATGGTACGCTCATCGAATTTGTGGAAACGCATAAAGTGCCGATTCTGAAAAAGGTTAATTGGTATATGGATTTGCGAAAGCGGGACCCGCAGAAGGCTTTGCCGAATTGGATGGTGCGAGCGCTG
>JBGCDT010000255.1:0-6883 GCA_045105695.1 Saprospiraceae bacterium
TGCAATACTTACGTTTTCTTTATCTGCGGTGGGAGGTGTTTTGGGCAGGAAGAAACTCATTATACCTAGAATTGCAGACGCAATGGCCGTCATTAAAAAAGTGTTTTTCAACATTTCACCTTTAATAGATTCTTCGGCATCCCAATGGAATAAATAGCTGATAAACAATCCTGCTAGTATCCAACCTACTGTCCCCCAAACTCTGATATGCGCAAACTCTTTTGCTGGATCAGTCATTTGATTAAACGAAACGGAGTTGACTAAGGCTAGCGTTGGCATATACAAAATCATGTACGCCAACACATACAGATAGAAACTACCAAAGTCTCCTGACTGAAACATCATATACATTAGTCCAGCTCCCAGCAAATGTAAAACACCAAGAATACGCTCTGCATTAAAATATCTATCCGCTATCAATCCAATGATAAAAGGAGCAATAATAGCTCCCCAGGATTGAGTGGAGTAGGCTTGTCCAATTTGCGCTCCACTGGCGCCAAGGTTCTGCCCTAGAAAAGTTCCCATCGTAACAAACCATCCACCCCAAATGAAAAACTCTAGCAACATCATTACAGATAGTTGGACTTTTGTAGTTGTTTTCATTATTAGTTTTTTCGTTTTGTAAATGTATTGCCTGCCTGGTTTGCTTTAGCCGACAGTTTATAAAATAGAAACTTACTTCAGTTCTTTAATTTTAATATTCCTAAACCAAATTTTATCCCCATGATCCTGTAAAGCAATATGCCCGGTCAGACTTTGACCAAAGCCTTTCATTTCGTTGAATTTACTATTGGCAATCATCTCTGACCACTGCTCTGTATCCATCTGGTATTCTACCACCTTGTAACCATTCAGCCAGTGCTCAACATGGCCTTTGTTATTCACAATTCTAACTTTGTTCCATTGGCCAGCAGGGTTGACCGTAACGTATTTACATTCGATCATATCGTAAAGATCACCGGCGCGGTGAGTTGGGTAGCGGGTGTCGGGGTGGCAGGTGTTGTCGAGGATTTGCATCTCTGGGCCCGTTTGCCAAACGTAGTCGTACTCCTCCGATTCGACTACATTGTAAATGATTCCACTGTTTCCACAATCTGAAATTTTCCACTCCATTTCAAAAATATAATTATCATAAGATTGATCTGTGATGATGTCGCCGCCGTCTTTGACTTGCCAGCTTCCATCTTTTCTAGGAACGGCATTTAGGTGGATGGCCCCATCGTCTACAATCCAGCTTTTGCCAATTGTTTGCTTTTTAAAATTACGCCAGCCGCTGAGGTCTTTTCCATTGAAAAGGAGTTTGAAACCATCAGCTATTTCACCAGCTGTGAGTTCGTTGATGCCAACGGCTTTTGGAGCGGTAGTCTTGAAGCCAGCTAAGTTCTCTGGAATTTGATTCATCGTGTACCAGGCTTCTGAAGCCCAAAGCTGAGTTCCTTTGTCGCTGATAAATGGTGTTTGCAAATGTACATAGAGGACATAGCCTTCTTTCATTCCTTCCAATTCCAGAAAAACCTTTTTGCGATCTTCAGATACATTTACTGAAAGAATATCCAGATGGCTTAGATCTACTTTAGGTCCGCCATAGTTTTCAGTTGGTTTGTAATACCATTGTTTTATTTGATAATCGTCTTTGTTCCAGCCTTGCCCTTCTTGTAGTGGTTCTGTGAATTCGATTTCTACGCCATTGCTTTTTGCGCGAACAGCGAGCATTTCCATGACTGGTTTGCTATTGTATTTCAATCGTTGTAAACCGTACCAGAGCTTTCCATTTTGCAGCCAGTTGCCAGGGTTTCCGATTCCTCCGACGTAGAGCGCACCATCAGGTCCCCAGGTCATTCGATTGACTCCAGCTTCTAATCCTTGGATGAAACGGAACACACAACCTTGGTATTCCCCATTTATGTTTTCCACAAAAACGCGCTTCACACCACCATGAGTTACTTCACCGTGAATCATTTGTCCTTTGTAAGGCCCGTCATTGATGGCTAGTGGTGTACTTGGAGAATTCCCAATTTCATCCTGCGGCAACCAGACGACAGGTGGTGTTTCTTTTTTATCAGCAGTGCCTTCAAAATCTACAGAGCGCGATCCGTACCAGGCATCTTTTTTTACATGAACAATCTTGGAAGCGGGTAACCAGTCGCCCTGATTGTCTGCAACGAAAACTTCATTGTCGACTCCAACTCCAACTCCATTTGGCGTACGCAAACCAGAAGCGAGTAATTCTGTGCTTCCATCTTTTCGGGAGACCTTTAGTACTTTTCCACGGTCTGGAATCTGCGGTTGTGTACTTGCTCCTCCTGGGTTGATCGCAGTGGCAAGTGTTGCATAAAAATGATCGTCTTTGAAAGCTAAGCCAAAACCAAATTCATGGAAGTTGGCGGATACACGCCAGTCGTTACTTAAGGTTTGATATTCATCAGCGAAGTCATCTCCGTTGTGGTCTATCAGTTTTGTAATCTCCTGCTTTTGCATAATGTAAATTTCGTCGTCAACGACTTTTACGCCAAGCGGCTCTGCAAAACCTTTAGCAATAGTCTTTACGGTAATTTGCTCTGGATTACCATTTTGAACGCCATCCAGTATATAGACAGAGCCCGTTGGATCCCAAGTACTAATCACCAGTCGACCATCAGAAAGAAAATCCATTCCACCGACCATTGGTAAGAAAGCCTCAGGACGCGCCTGCGATAAATCATAGGAAGGGTGCACTTCCAACAAAGCATGTCGATCTCCTGGAATCTTTTTTCCAACCGCCATTGGAATCGGCGCTGCGGCAATATCCTCCCGCTCGCTTCTTACATGGAACAGCGCATTCTTTGGCACTTTACTAAACTGTAAATTTCCTTGCTCGCGCCACTGCAAGGAAAGATATTTCCCACCATAACCCTGAAAATATGGAATCGTGAAAGCATGAAATCCAGCTTTCAGTGCAATGTAATTATCTACAGCGTCTGCGCCATGAGGGCCGTCATTATTAATGAGTTCTTTATCGTTGATGTATAACGCGGAACCATCATCACTGATTAATCGAAATTGATAAACCATGTCTTTTGGAACTTTGATATAACCCTTCACCAGCATGGCAAAATCAGAGCGTAGTTCTCTCATATCAGAACCATCTGTGTGCACCATTGGCCAGGTTCCATAATGCGAAGGATTCTTCATTTTGAAAATGTCTTTTACGGTAGAAATTTTCTTTTTGGAAAAAGCCTTGGTGATGGTTCCAGGATATAATCCGTCAGCATCTAGTGGCAAAGCAGCGGCTACATAATCTTTTTCTGTGAAAATCTGTTCGGGGACTTCTGGCTCGTTGGCTTCCTGATCTGCGTCCAGCGAAAGGATGTAAGTTACCATTTCGAGAATATCTTCGGGAGGAACATTAGGATGCGCATTCATGATTTGATTACCCCAGATGCCTGTTCCGCCATTGATGACTTTTTGGGTAAGCATGCTGATGTTATCATCGGTAGCGCGGTACTTTCTGGCGACGTCAACGTAGGCAGGTCCTATGGTTTTTTTGTAGGTGTTGTGGCAGGATTTACAATCACTTTTTGCAATAAGTTTGAATCCTTTTGGCAATGCTTCGTCTTCGCCTTCCTCGTTCATCTTGTTAGGATTGTCTACCATCGGCGTTTTCACAAAAGTAGTTTTTAGAAATGTAGAAGCATTGTTATTTAATGTTAGCTTTCCGTCTATCGCTACTGCAGAATATTTCCCGAGTGTGCTTTTTTGTTCGTTTAAAACTTCTAGTTTTCCATCCGTTTTGAGTTGTTCTTTTGTGGCAAGTGAATTTGCATTGGTTAGTAAAATCACTTCGATTCCCTCGGGTACATTACTTGTTTCAAAAGTTCTATCGAAACCAACTAGGCCTCCTTTGGTAACCGAAAATTCTGGTTGCTCACTTATATTAATAATTTTACCATCTGTTGTTTTTAATTCATAAAGCAACTTTACCTTTTCATCTTCAAAACGATGACCTTTGTACTGAAGATCGGCAACAGATTCTTTTCCATTGGATTTTATTCGCCAGGGACTTTCATGTTGATTGATGAACCAGGCGTTTCCTAAGCTGGTCGGTTGTGGTCCGTGATGAGTGGTATAAACAGCGCCATCGAAATTTACGAAACCTTTCCAGACTTTATAAAGCGCTCCATTCTCCGTATGATAAGCGGCCCATATATCGTCGTGGAGTGCTAGTGTAATCATTCGTGGTTTTGCGTCCAGCACAGAGCGGAAGACCCAGGGATTATGAGGTCGGTCTACTTCAAAATGATCAACTATATCATTTGTAGATGTATTGTTAGAGGTTTCTTTTTCACAGCTAAACAAAATCGTTAAAAAAAATAAAGGAAGTAAAAAGGAGATGCGTTTTTTCATGCTGATTCTTTTAAAAAAAAGTCTTCGTATGCGGATTAATAAAACTGAGAACTCTAAGGTAAACAAAAGTTACTGCTAAAAAAACGAGTAGAAATATTACCTTTAGAATCTGTTATGTTGGTAGCCCGTGATGATCATCGACTACGGATATCCAAAGAAATTTACATGGAAGAGAAAATCAGAAAATGGCGACTCATTCTCGGAAGTAAATCCGATGCACAAGAGGAGTATGACCTAGACAAAGAAGATCAGGGCATGGATGATGTATTGGATGCACTCTATGACAGTGATCGAAAAGGTGACCTCGGAACTTCCGCTCCGAACGTCAATCGTTGGTTGGGAGACATCCGAACTTATTTCCCTTCCAGCGTCGTTCAGGTGATGCAGAAAGATGCGTTGGATCGACTAGGATTGAAAAGATTATTACTGGAACCTGAGCTTCTGGAAAGCATTGAGATGGATGTTCATTTGGTTTCTACCATTCTCAACCTACAAAAAGTAATGCCTGCCAAAACTAGAAAAACAGCAAAAGAGGTCGTCCGAAAAGTTGTAAAGGAACTAGAGAAAAAACTACGCAACCCCATGCGTCAAGCCATCGAAGGAAGTCTCAGTCGCATGGTTCGAAACCGCCGTCCGAAGCATAACGAAATTGACTGGCATCGAACGATCCGACAAAATTTAAAACATTATCAATCTGAATATAAGACCATCATTCCCGAACAGCTACTGGGCTATGGTAAAAAAGGAAAGGCGCTAAGAGAAGTGATTTTGTTGATTGACCAAAGTGGCTCTATGGGGCCATCAGTTGTTTACTCCAGCATCTTCGGAGCAGTGATGGCTTCGTTGCGAAGTTTGAAAACACACCTTATTGCTTTCGATACTTCTGTAGTCGATCTGACAGAGGAATTGCATGACCCAGTAGATTTACTTTTCGCTGTTCAACTCGGAGGAGGTACTGATATTAACCAAGCGGTCGCTTACGCAGAAAACTTAATTCACAATCCAACAGATACTATTTTTATTTTAATCAGTGATTTATTTGAAGGTGGAAATGAGCAGGATTTGCTTCGTCGGATTGCTAAAGTAAAATCTTCAGGAGCGCAGTTCATCAGCCTACTTGCGCTAAATGATAAAGGCGCTCCTTCCTATGATCGAGGCGTAGCTGCTAAGTTAGCGGCAATGGATGTTCCAGCCTTTGCTTGTACTCCAGATCAGTTTCCAGGGCTGATGGCTTCGGCTATTCAGAAAGAGGATATTCGGGGTTGGATGGGGCGGGAAGGGATCGGAGGGTAGAAGAGGGTAGAGAGGTTGAAGAGGGTTGAAGAGGGCTTCACGTATCGCGTGAACCTTCTTCCACCTTTCTACCCTTTTCCGCCCTCTTCTACCTTTCTCAAGTTTAAAAACAAAATTATGAAATGGATACTTAGAATCATCGCACTACTAGCTCTACTCATCATCATCTATCTGCTAGGACCGAAACCGGAGGCACTGGAATTGAATGCTAAGTTACCTAAGGTGACATCGGACCTAGTACAACTGGAAAAAGAGATCATTGAAAAAGAGAATGCCAATCCAGAGATTAAACCCGATAATGAATCACAGATTATTTGGGCGAACCCTGATCAGAAAGTGAAAACGGAATACAGTGTTGTTTACATCCACGGGTGGTCAGCAAGTAAGGGAGAGGGCGATCCGATTCATACGGATTTTGCGAAGCGGTATGGTTGTAATTTGTATTTGCCTAGACTGAGTGGTCATGGTGTTAAAGGTATGGAAGCCATGTCGAATGTTTCTGTAAAAGCAATGTTAGAAACGGCTAAGGAGGCGGTGGCTGTAGGCCAAACCCTTGGAGAGAAAGTGATTCTGATGTCCTGCTCTACTGGGAGCACACTGGCGATGTATATTGCTTCTGGTAATCCAGATATTCATGCGCTGATAAATTATTCCCCCAATATTGATTTGTATGATCCTAATTCTTTTCTACTTACAAAACCTTGGGGTTTACAATTAGCTAAACTAATCACTGGCTCTGATGAACATAGTTTCAGTGGTGGCCCTGGTGTTGATCAATACTGGAATACTCGGTATAAATTCAAAGCTGTGGTAGCACTGAAATCTCTGATCGAAGCAACTATGACAAAGTCCGTTTTCCAAAAAATTAATCAACCTTTTTACATGGGGTATTACTACAGAGATGAGGACCATCAGGACGAAGTGGTCTCTGTACCTCGCATGCTTGAAATGTTTGAACAGCTAGGTACACCTGATAAATTAAAGCGCGCTGAACCTTTGCCTTATACTGAGGCGCATGGCCTTTGTTCTAAGTACTGGTCAAAGGATTTGGAGAGTGTACGAGAGACGACTTATGAATTTGTAGAAGCAGTGTTAGGAATGGAAGCTTTGCCGCCGCCTTTGGTGGAGCGACCGGTGCAGGTGGAGGAGTATTGATTGATGAATGAAGTTTGAATGGCGCTTAGGACATTTACTTCGCGAAGTCTGT
>JBGCDT010000256.1:0-5481 GCA_045105695.1 Saprospiraceae bacterium
GTATGGTTCCCGAACGGGGTCGAGGTAAGGTTCCCGAGCGAAGCCGAGGGACTACTTCCTCCCAAAATCCGCAGGAATCTCCCCCCAAACCTTCGTGTGCCATTTCAAAATCGGATTGGAATATTCATTTTCTTTAAGCCACTTCTCCCCTCTCTTAACCAAATCCATGGTTTTGGCATCTCGAACCATCGTCTTTGCCGCTTTGTTTCTCACCCAAGCCATAGCCGTTTTGGAATCGGAATAAATCGGTAAATCGCTGCGGTTTTTCTTCAGGTAAGCCAAGCCGTGAACGATGGCCAAAAACTCCCCTACATTGTTACTCCCATTGGGATACGGACCCCCATGAAAAACTCGAGTGCCAGATTCAGTAATGACGCCTTGGTATTCAAACAGCCCAGTGCGTGAACTATGAGCAGCATCTACAGCTAAAGCAAATTCCAAAGGATCGCCATATTTTTCCAATTCCGTTTTACTTAACGCTCTTGAATTTTTATAATCTTTCCCCTTGTATTTTTCAGGGCCATCTTTAAACGCTTGCTCGGCTATGGCTTGATTTCCAAAGGTTTTAAAAACAGGTTTTTTAAATCCACTCAACTGTTTACGAGCTTCATCCCAATCGGTATAAATTCCAGGACGTACACCCTCCCAAACCACATAATACATGGTTTTCTTTTTCGCTTTGAGCTGTTTTTTAACCTGTACTCTGTTGTAAAAAGCAAATTCAGCCTCATCCTTCGTTTTGAACGACTTGTAATCCGCTTCAGGATAACCCACCACTTGCTGTTGGCAATCGGGCCAAGATGTATATATCCCGGGCTGATGTCCCTTCCAAACGACATAATATTTTTGTTTAGCCATATTCTATACCGTGAACGTTTAAACCTTATAAAGTGTATAGTTTTGTTAAATGTCTCTAATTAAAGACTGCAATTAAGTAAAATAGGATGATTTTTGCATAAATTTACTGAAACGACGGAATCTATTTCATTAAAACTACGTTTAACAACCCATGAATAACAGCGGATACCAACTTCTCATTGATAAGCTTGACGAGTTTATTAGGAAGTTCTATAAAAATCAAATGGTGCGCGACATCATCTACAGCCTTGGATTAATTTTAGGCTTTTACCTATTAGTCATCATTTTAGATTACTTCGGTAGGTTCGGTTCTACTGTTCGTACTTTTTTATTCTGGTCCATCATCGTCAGTTCGGGCCTTATTCTTACTCGTTTTTTCTTAATCCCTCTGTTTAAAATCTTCAAATTAGGAAAAACGATCAGTCATGAGCAAGCCTCGGAAATTATTGGGCAACATTTCCCGAAGGTAAAAGACAAGTTGTTAAATACACTTCAATTAAAAGAATTAGGAGAGAAGAACAAAAACAGTTCACTGCTCCACGCATCCATCAATCAGAAAATTGATGAATTAAAACCGGTGCCTTTCAAGTCCGCTATTGATTTAGGAGAAAATAAAAAATACATCAAATATATTATTCCACCATTAGCCGTTTTCGTAGTGATACTATTTGCTGCGCCTTCGGTATTGAGAGATGGAACTAGTCGATTGGTAAGACACTCGGAGGAGATTATTGAAGTAGCTCCTTACCAAGTCAAGGTTTTAACCAACGATCTTGAAGTATTACAAAATAAAGATTTCAATCTGGCTGTAGAATTGAGTGGAAAAGAAATTCCAGATCGCCTTTTCTTAGTAGAAAATGGAAGGCAAATTCGATTAGAGAAGGGAGAAAACAATCTTTTGTTTGGCCATACCTTTCATCACGTTAAAGAAGACAGAACATTTTCGTTTTATGCTGACGGTTTTTATACTGAAGAATATACCTTGAAAGCACTTCCTGCTCCCGGTCTTCTCAATTTCGAAATTGTATTAGATTATCCAAGTTATACAGGCTTTAAAGATGAAACACTCGCCAACACTGGTGATTTATTAGTGCCTGAAGGAACTGTAATTTCTTGGAATTTCGAAACAGAAAATACCGAACAGTTGAATTTGCGTTTTCCAGATACCCTGATGACCTTAAATCCCGATGCAAAAGATTATTTCAAGGTATCCTCTAGAGCGTGGAGAAATCAAAATTATTCTATTCAAACGAAGAATCAATATGTCGATGTGCCAGATTCGATTGCCTACCAGATACAAGTGATCTCTGATCGCCATCCTATGATCAACTTAGTCGAGGAGCGAGATACCCTGCAGGATAATCATTACTATTTCACGGGAGAAGTTACAGATGACTACGGTTTTAGACGACTTACCTTCAATTATAAATTGGAAGGTTCGGAAGAAGAAAAATCAGGTGTTGGTGAGCTTATAAGTATTGACATTCCATTGAATAAAAACGGAACTTTAGAGGCCTTTTATTACCATTGGAACTTGGAAGAACTTGGGGTCGATCCAGGGGATAATTTCTCCTATTATTTTGAGATTTGGGACAATGATGGAGTAAACGGTTCTAAATCTTCTAGAAGTCGTGTGAGCAGCATTAAACTGGATTCTAAAGATGAATTGCTGGAACAGCGAGACGAGAAAAACGACGAGCTCAAGGAGAAGATGGAAAAGAGCATTAAGGATGCTAAAGATATTCAGAAAGAATTGGATGAAATGCGAAAAGAGTTGCTTCAAAAAGAGGAGCTTTCTTGGCAAGATAAAAAGAAGTTGGAAGAGTTGATGAAGAAACAAAACGAACTTAAAAAGAACGTGGAAGACATTCAGAAACAAAACTTAGATCAGAAGAAAAATGAGCCTGTAGAGCCGAATGAAAATATTCTAGAGAAGCAGAAGAAGTTGCAAGACTTGTTTGATAAGTTGATGACGGAAGACATGAAAAAAGTCTACGAAGAAATGGATAAGCTTATGGAAGAGATGGACATGGAAAAACTGCAAGAGCAGATTGAAGACATGGACATGAGCAATGAAGATCTAGAAAAAGAACTGGATCGAGCATTAGAGCAGTTTAAGCAGCTGGAGTGGGAACAGAAAATGGAAGAAACCATTGATAAATTGAAAGATTTAGCTGAGAAACAGGAAGAGTTGTCTGAAAAATCTAAGGAAGAAAATGCCGATTCAGAAGAATTGAAAAAAGAACAGGAAAAACTTGAAGAAGAGTTCAAAGAAGCTATGGAAGACATGGAGGATTTGGAAAAAATGAACGAAGAGCTAGAAGAGCCTAATGCCATGCCTGAAATGGAAGAAGAGCAGAAAGCTGTAGAGGAAGATCAAAAAGAAAGTAAAGAACAACTGGATAAGAAAAAGAAAGACAAAGCTTCTGATGCCCAAAAAAGTGCTGCTGAAGGCATGAAAAAAATGGCAGAACAGATGGAAATGATGCAGCAGCAAGAGGAAGAGGAAAGTCTGGAAGAGGACATGGATGCTTTAAGAGCTTTGTTAGAAAATATCATTACTCTTTCTTTTGATGAAGAGCAATTGATGAACAACATGAAAGTGGTTTCCAAGCAAGATCCATTGTACGTGACCTATGCTCAAACACAACGAAAATTGAAAGATGATGCCAAAATGGTAGAGGATTCTTTGTTCGCTTTGAGCAAAAGAATTGTGCAGTTAGAAGCTTTTGTTAATCGCGAAATAGGATTGGTAAATGAGCATATGGGTGAAGCTTTAGATAATTACGGAGATCGTTATACAGACAAAATTACTACCCATCAGCAGTATGTAATGACCTCATTTAATAATCTCGCTTTGATGTTAGAAGATGCGTTGAAGCAAATGCAAGAACAACAATCAGATTGTCAAAAGCCGGGCAGTGGGAGTTGTAATAACCCAGGAGGAAAAGGATCCAAGCCATCTGCTAGTAAGATGAAAGGGCAACAGAAAAAGTTATCCGAGCAGCTTCAAAAGATGAAGGAACAGATGGAAGGCTATAATAAAGGCGAAAGTAAAGGCCAGGGGATGGGTGAAATGGGCAAAGGAATGATGCAAATGGCGGCCAAACAGCGAGCTATTCGGGAGGGTATTGAAAAAATGAGTGAACAATTAAATGAAGATGGAAGTGGAAATGGTAATGCATTGAAAGAAATTGCCAAAGAAATGGAAGAAACGGAGAAGGATATTGTGAACAATAAAATCGATCAGGAAACACTAAATCGCCAAAGCGAAATCATGTCTAGACTGCTTAAAGCGGAGAATGCAGAGCGTGAAAGAGAGATGGATGAGAAGAGAAAATCAACCGAAGCATTGGAACAAAAATATTCCGATCCCGTTAAGTATACCGAGTTCCAAAAAAGAAAAGAAAAAGAAGTAGAGCTTTTAAGAACAATGCCACTTTCATTAAAACCTTACTACAAGGATAAAGTAAATGAATATTTTAATAAATTAGGCGCGGATTATTAGCCCACACTTCATTCCAGATTAAATATGTCAGAATCTAAAGAAATTACGATAAAGTCTGAATTGCAAAGTATCTCGCAAGTAGAAAAGCTTATTGATGGCCTATGTCAAGTATACAATATTGATGAAGAGCATTACGGTAATATACTCATTGCGCTTACTGAAGCTGTGAACAATGCGATCGTTCATGGTAACCGATTAGACATTGATAAAAACGTTACTTTGTCATACATTGCCTCTGAAAAATCGCTAAAATTTATCGTTTCTGACGAAGGTCCAGGTTTTGATTATGACAATTTACCCGATCCTACCGCACCAGAAAACATTGAAAAACCACATGGACGTGGTGTGTTTTTAATGAAAAATCTGGCGGATCAATGTTCTTTTCTAGATGACGGTCGTATCGTTGAACTAGAATTTGAAGCAGTAATGGCGTAAATTCTGCGCTATGTCTAGCATCCGTTTTTTTAATGATGATGTAAATTATCGCATTCTAAATCGCAGAAAAATCCGTTCTTGGTTGCTATCTGTTGCCGAGGAAGAAGGATACACTATAGCATCGATAAACATTATACTATGCTCTGATAATCAGCTGCTTAGTGTGAATAAAGAGCATTTAAAGCACGACTTTTATACTGACATCATTACTTTTGACTACAGCCAAGAAAACATCCTAGAAGGAGAGTTGTATGTAAGCATAGATCGAGTAAAATCCAATGCTAAGTCGCAACAAGTAAACACATCTACTGAACTTCATAGGGTATTTGTCCATGGCCTTCTTCACATGTGCGGTTTTAGCGATAAGACTGCGGAAGAGAAAACTGAAATGCGACAACTTGAAAACCATTACCTCAAACAGTTCCAAGTATAATTAACATCTTATTCGAGTATCTTATTAAATAATAACGAACTTTGCAATCGTTCCACGTGAAACATTATGTTAGATAAATACGATATTATAGTTGTAGGAGCCGGACATGCCGGCAACGAAGCAGCTGCAGCCGCAGCTAATTTAGGTTCCAAAGTATTACTTATTACCATGCATATGAACACCATCGGACAAACGACTTGTAATCCTGCTACGGGTGGTATCGGTAAGGGTCAATTCTTAAGAGAAA
>JBGCDT010000257.1:0-5874 GCA_045105695.1 Saprospiraceae bacterium
ATGACTGAAGCGCATCAGATCGTTGAACAATTGGAGTCTCCGCAAATAATCGTAGCAGTATCTGCACCGGAGGATCAGAAAGACATTCAGAACTTTTGTAAAAAAATGAATAATGAAATTGGGTTGTATTTCTTTTGTTAGAAAACTCAAGATTGGATTAAGATGAGAAAGCTATATTACTTATATCTGTTTGCGATGCTGTTTCTATTTCTAGATACGGGTTATTCTTTTTTGCAATTTTTGGGAGAACCAATGGATGGAGATATGGCGGATATTATTCTTCCTTCGCCGCGCTGTAGTGAGGTGCTGGATGATCCTTTTGGTTGGTCAGCACTTACCGAGCAGAAAACTTACGTAGGCCCCAATCGCTACTTCGCACACTGGCTAATGTCCGCCTATTATAAAAACGTGCCCATATTGTTACAACACTTTATGGATCCAATGAATAGTATTTATTTAGCTACTGCCATTTTTAAAACGGCAACGCATTTACTGTTTATCTGGATGTTGGTTTTGTATAGCGGTCTTACCTTGAAATTAAAAGGAAGACAATTGTTGTACCTAGCCATCTTGATTATTCCCTTACTACAGACTTACGGATACAATCGGTCGATGGGACTGATGATGCATTCGCCAACATATACTTTTTTTTATTCTTTCCCGATTGCTTTGTTACTGTTGTTCTTCTTTCCTTTTTGGCGAAAGCTGCATGAGGAAAACTATCAAATTAGTAATCTTTGGATGATCCTCTGTTTTGTATTAATGCTTGTATTGAATTTCAATGGACCGTTGATAAATCCTTTAGTCTTAATTATTTGCCCAGGAATTTTGCTCTATCTGTTTTGGAGTAATCTCAAGTCTATATCCGAGCAAAACTTATTTCAAAACATCAAAACTAGCCTGCTTAAAATTCCACCTCAGATATTGATTCCGTTTTCCACTTTTACGCTTTTGTCGCTTTACTCCTTTTACATCGGAACGTTCAATATTGAAGGAATTACAGCGGAATCTTTACTTGATCGTTTTGCAAAAATACCATTGGGTCTTTTCGATCAGCTTACAAGAAAAATAGGATTCCCGCTTTTACTCGGTTTTTTAATTACAAATTTTATTTTAATAAAAAAGACACCTAACAATACAATTACAAAAAGCATTATACAGCATGGAAAATGGATTTCACTCTTTTCATTAATATACATATTGCTTCTTCCCTTCGGAGGATACAGATCCTATAGACCTAACATTTTACGGACAGATACCATTTTGCCAATCACCATCGCCTTGTTCTATCTTTTCATTTCTTCTTCCTATTTGATAGCTACTCTTTTGCAGAAAAAACAAAAATGGTTTTACGTTGGCACCTTAACTACGCTTCTGCTTATATTTACCATTGCGGACGAACCCAATTTCGATTACAACAATTGCGAGCGTGAGCTATTAACTCGGATTTCAGAAACAGAAACGGAGTTAACTTACCTCCCGCCAACTTGCTCCGTTTTGGGATGGCGATTAGCCGCTTGGAGTGGAGACACAAAGTACAATGGTATCTTATTAAAATACTGGAATATCACTGAAGAAGAAAGACGCTGGGTTCAAAAACAAAAATCTAAATAGTCACTTAACTAAATGTACAAACTCGCTTTCGACGCAAAACGCCTTTTCAATAATGCCACGGGTCTGGGCAACTACAGTCGTACGCTTTTGCAAAACCTAAGTGAGTATTATCCAGAACAAGAATACCATCTGTTCAGTCCAAAAATAAAAAAACAGCTTTTTAATCAACACTTTATCAACAACCCTGCTTTTCAACTGCATACCGCCAGTAATTCACCTGGAGCCTGGTGGCGAACCTATGGCCTAAAAAAAGATTTACTCAAAAACGACATTGATTTGTATCACGGACTGAGTCATGAAATCCCACTCGGACTTTCTAACTCTAAAATCAAAACCATTGTCACCATTCACGATCTGATTATCAAAACCTGGCCACAGACCTTCAATTCAATTGATAGAAAAATATACGACCAGAAATTTCGCTACGCTTGCAAGAATGCAGATCATATTATTGCCATTAGCGAGAGTACTAAGGTCGATATTATGAAATACTATGGAACGCAAGCTTCTAAGATTTCTGTTGTTTATCAGACTTGTGGGCCGCAGTTTAGAATTATTCAATCACTAACTCATATTCAAGAAGTAAAAAGACGATATGCTTTGCCTTCCGAGTATTTGCTTTATGTAGGTTCTATTATTGAGCGGAAGAATTTGCTGGGGCTGTTGAAGGCGATATACGTCTTGCCGAGATTAAGAAAACTACCATTAGTTGTTATTGGCCAAGGCAAAGGAACTTATTTTCAGAAGGTCAAAAGATTTATCGAAAAAGAAAAAATGACGTCTTTAATTCATTTCCCGAAAGGTGTAAGCAATGAGGATTTACCAGCTGTATACCAAGGAGCGGAAGTCTTTTGTTATCCATCACATTATGAGGGTTTTGGAATTCCGGTTTTAGAAGCACTATTTTGTAAGACTCCTGTTATAACATCCAATACTTCTTCACTACCAGAAGCTGCCGGGCCGGATGCTTTCTTTGTTGACCCAACAAATATTGAAGACATTGCAAATCAGCTTAACAATGCTCTTACAAATTCAGAATTACGAAAAAACAGTGTAGAAAAAGGCTTCGCTTACGCACAACAGTTTGAAGGAAAAAAACTAACAGAGCAGATGATGGGGATTTACCAACAATTACTAAACAAGTAACCAATGAAAAAATATACAATCCTGATTTCAGCATTATTATTTTTAAACTGCTCCATTATGAAAAAGAACAACAGCCCAGAAACTTGCTTTTCCACTACCAATTGGGAGAAAGCTAAAAAACTTATTGACTTCCGAATCAGCGTCTCCGGTATGGGAAAATTCTACGTTACTTATCCTCCAGAAGAAAACAAAATAAATGATGGCGTGAAGCGATTACCTAAGAACCCCGAAGATGTTTATGATGTGTATGAAGCCTTTGGTGGTGGCGTTATTGTTTTTAAAAGTCCGAAGCATGAGTTTCGGTTTGACAAAAATCAGGGCTTATTAGATGCTTCCGAAACGGATAAATCGCTGGCACAAAAAGTATTTTGTTATTTAGTAAAGTAGGGCTTTCCTCATAAGCAACATTTCTTATACTTCTTACCACTTCCACAAGGGCAGGGATCGTTTCTTCCAACTTTGGGACTGGAACGAACAATAGGTTCAGGCGTTTCCCATTCATCTCTGTACTCCAGTCGCTCCAGATAATCTTCTACGCTTTCATCTCCATAAATGGAATCACTATCCTCATAAAAGTCCTCCTCCTCCTCTGTGTCCGTAGCCATTTTGGTTAGTTCCATAAATTTTTCACCAATGAGTAGATCTACTGGATCGTCGAGAGTTGCTTTAATTTGCTCTAGTTCTTCCATGTGTTCTTCACTCATTGGTGCTCTTCGATCCAGGTATTCTTCTGTATAAAATTCTACGACATTCTGTGGCATCGGTTCAATATCGTAAGGATCAATGGGCTCCTTCAATTTCCTTCTATAATGTTCCAAATCACCTTCTATATCTGTTAGTAACCAACCATCATCATCAAGTTCTTTAATGAGCGGTAGCAACTCCTGATCACGTAAATCAGTAGCGACACTAATCGTAAAACCCAAGAATATAGTATCAAAGGCAGTATCATCATCAGGAAATTCCAGATGATAAGAAAGAACACCTATAAACCATTCCAGCACCTCTGCTCTTCGCTCTGGATGATGAAGGCCGATTTGCGCTACGACTTGGCTGACTATGATTCGATCAAAATTGAAAATATTTCCTTCCAGTACGAACCTTTTAAGTTTTTCCAATTGATTATGACCCAAATTATACAGCACTGGCTGAAAAGTCCGATCCGCATAATCACCGAACCAATACTCCGTAAAACCCTCTCCCATTCTCAGACAGTTCAGCACGGTCTCTAGACTCTCGGTTGCTTTCAGTCCACCAAGTAGATTCAACGCATGATGTAAAAAACAATGGGTATGTTCTTCAAAGTCGACTCTTCCAAATTCCTCCCAACGATGGATGCTGTCCATGACTACCTTTTCGAGGTCAGCAATCAGACTTTCACGGGGCAAGCCCACTAGTTGATTAATTTCTTCTTCCGTAATTTCCTCGACAGACTTGTTGTATAATAACGCTTTTACAAGATCATGCTGAAACACTGGTTCTTTTCCAGAGCCGCTATCAAACTTTTGTCGTGGTTCAACACTAATTGTTCTATCGTTCATTTCCTCTCTACGCTCCTGGAAATCTTGGAGACGTTTGACTGCAAATATTTGGGCCAAAGAGTTGACAACTTCTTCTGAACGTCCCATCTCCATTAAAAGTCTGAGTCGTTCTTTGGCTCTTTCTTCCTCTCCGGATAGCACTTCATAAATAGCCGCAGCATGATGATAAATTCGGAATTCAGAAACGTGTATGACTCGATCTTCATTTAGCAGCGACTGTATTTCCCGAGGATCACCCAATAGATGAATATGCTTTTCCAACTGACCCAATTCACTGTCGAGAATTACCCTATTAGCTCTTGCAAAAATGTTATCTGGAAATTTTTCGAGTATCTCTTCTATCACAGAAAATGACTGTTCCTTTTTTCTCGATTTATGGTAGGCAAGAAAAAGGTGATTTCTCAAGGAGACAATTTCAGGATATTTCTCTATGAGATTCTTCAACTTGCTAATTTGTCTCTGAGGATTATTCTTTAGCTCACTGTATATTATATCTACTTCCTGTTCTATTTCTTCTGGAAGAGGGCTAGTCGGATGATCTGTTATTCTAAGTCCAAGTTTTTCACCAAAAGCAATCAACTCCGGGTCTGTTACTTTAAGATATTCCTGCTCTGTCATTTTCTCATTTTTTTTAAAGTTTCACAAAATCAAATATACATATCTGTAAAGGAAATTCCAGAAATTAGAATTGAATGAAAATTTATTTAGAACGACAATCCACTTATTCCCAGTCCCTTACATACAAAAACCAAGTACAAAAACTTTTCGAACATCAAAACCCATTTGACATTCTCCCAAAGATTTCTTTACCTTGCAGCTCAATTAAAAGTAAAAAAACAACAATGATTCAATACGCAATTAATACCAATTGGTGGTGGCCGCTTCATAACTTGAAACCATGAAGGGTCTTTTTACGTATTTGATATAACAAAATATATTTAAAGAGAGCTCGCCTTCATGGCGGGCTTTTTTTATGCCTTTTTGGTAAAGGTCTTTTGGAATTAGTCTTTGGTCTTTAGGCCGTTCAACTCGTAACCAACGACCGAAGGCCCCGAAGGCCCCGAAGGCCAACTACTAAAGACTTTACATAAAATAAAAACCTCGAAAATCCGAATCAGTCCACTCATTCAGCATACTGAGCGAGGTTAAAAGTTAACGGTCAACAGTTAAAAGTTTAAAATAAATGTCCTACAAAATAATTACAAACCACAAGAAGATACTCGCAGATACTTACACTCCAGTTGGCATCTACCTAAAGCTGCGCGACCAATTTCCAAACGCGCTTTTGCTGGAAAGCTCAGATTACCACAGTAGAGAAAACGCCTACAGTTACCTCTGTTTGAACCCGGTCGCTTCTTTTCAAGTGAACAATAATATCGCAGAAATACAATTTCCAGATGGAAAAACAACTAAGGAAACGATTAGCGAAAGTCAATCCGTAAGCGTACTGTTAGATAATTTTATAAAGCAATTTGACGAACCAGTAAGCAATCAAAAATTCATCACCAACGGACTATTTGGCTACACAACCTACGATGCTGTCGCCTACTTTGAAGACTTAGAACTAGCCGCA
>JBGCDT010000258.1:0-19047 GCA_045105695.1 Saprospiraceae bacterium
GCTGTTTCGCAATTTGATGCGCTCATAATTGTCATGATCCCTTCCGGCAAATAAAGGATAGTTGATTTTCTCACTGCCGTACTTGGTTTCTCTGGTATAAATATTCAAACTTTTCAAACCATATTGTCGAGAACAACCTCCTCCGATTTTTGCACCTGCGTTTACACTAAATGCTAAATTTCCATCCTCCGTAATCATGCTGAGGTTCACCGGTACTTCCCAATCCTGATTCCAATTGACCGGATCGTTTACACAAAACCCTGGGATGCCATTTGTGCCTTCGACATAGATGCCTGTATTATCATCGAAAAAGTTATCTGGATCTGTATTTATAAATAAAGCGGGAATGTTTAAATTTTCATCAATCAAATAAGAAGCCTGTGCCGATAGGCTTTCCACCACTCCATTTGCAAAAGCTTTTGCTTTCAAGGACGTGTTTTCAGAAATGGAAATTAGAGAAGAATAGAGTGTCGCATTTACAGAAGGTTCACTTCCGTCCGTTGTATAATATATAGTAGTTGATGGATCGGGATGACTGATGCTGACGGTTTGTGTACCGTTGTACGCGCCCGTTTGTAAGTCTATTGTTGGAGAAAGTAACCAACCGAGTGCGTTTTCATTGGTTGCATTAGGAGTGATCTCCCCAAAGGTTTTCCAGGTATTTCCTCCGTCTGTTGTTCTACGATAACTTGCCTGAAAAGGAACCTCGCCAAAGTCCACTTGATCTAGAATTACAAATTCATTGTCTATCCATTGTACCAATATAATTTGATCGCCAGAACCACTTAGTTTAAAGTTTGCATGCAGTCCGCCTTGTTCTGTGTCTTTATCAATCCATAAGGTTTGAAAACCTCCGGCAGGTATTTCTACAGGAGAAGCAATTTGCCATTTAGCTAAATTGTCTGGATCATCAGTTAGGAAAAGGCCTCCGATAGCAGCAGTTGTAGAAGTATTGTTATATAATTCAATCCAGTCATCGCATTCTCCAAATTCATCCTCGAACGAAGTTCCTCTCGCTGCGATTTCGTTGATGACTACTCCCTCCATTAGACTGGTTGGAGCTGGTAATTCTCCTTCGATGAATAAACGAGGGACGACGTTCTCATTGCCATTATCAGCCGCCCAGGGGATTCTTTTTCCAGTTCCAGAAAAGATAAAAGAGATTGCATTGTCTTCCGACCAATTGCTTTGATCAACTACTTCCTGCACCAGTACTGATAGATCAGGGGTGCGTTCTTTTTCAGTGGCAGCGTTCAGTACAGTCCATTCCTCTGGTTGCCAATTAATTGATTCTGATCCTGTCGGTCTATTGCTAACATCATTAGCGGCGTTTGAAAATGTACTGCTATTTGCGCTAAGCTCCGCCTCTATAGTCAAGTTGGATGGCCCGACCGAAGCCGTTGGAAAAGCACTGGTGAACTGAATACGCGCTTTGTTAATTATAGCTCCTTGTGGAAAAGGAATGTTCTGAAAACGGATACCGACTTTTTGATCTCCACTCCAATCATTTACGATGTTTAGAATGTTTTCACTAATGGCCGTGAAGCTTTGGTTTACGGGTTCTTCTGCATCATCACTTCCTTCTAAAACTGGAATATCAAATATAGCATTGTAAGTCAATGGTCCCGTAAGTGTATTGTTAGAAATACCAGGAGTAGCATTTACAAAGAACTGAAAAGTAGCACTGCCGTCCATTCCACGACCGTAGGATATGTCGTCACTTTGAGGTCCATATAAGACCTGATCTAAAATGGTAGTGCCATCAGGAGCGGTTAGAACAATGGGTTCTCCATTTGCTCCTAACTTAAATGCGAGGTGGTTTGCTCCCTGGTCAGTGTCATTATCTGCCCAAAGTAACAGAAATCCGTTTGCTGGAATCGTCGTAGTGGCAGGGCTACCATTTGGAATTTGCCACTTCACCAAATCCGTTACATCATCTGAGAGAAAATAACCTGCGATATCAACCGGATTGGAACTTGAATTATATATTTCTATCCAATCATCATACTCACCAGCAGTATCTGTAAGAGTATTGTTATTTGCAGCCATCCACTCGTTGACATACAACTGTGCATTGGCAAATGAAATATTTAAAAACAACAATAGTAATACACCTAAAAGACTGTGTAGCTTCGACATAGCTTGTTTGCTTTATGAATTAAAGATTAGCCCTATGATAGTCATAAGGTCAAATAGAGCAGGTGAACTCAGTAAGGTGTTGGGTTAATTATTCGCTAGAGAAAAAGCGAATTTGTAGTACGGTTGGAATTGTAAAGTTCGGGGCAAAGGTCTGTAAAAAAGGCGAGTATATTCATATGTAAGATGTTAATTTTGGGTAATAGGGGATGAACGACTAAACTTAATAGCTTTTGATCCAAATCAAACTGTTTATACTAAAAAGTAAAACGCTGGTTCTTTTGTAACCTCTTTTTTTATCTCCCGTTATATTATAAAAATACCTACTTTAAGGTATATATAAATTAAATATATGGCATATTTTTGCCAAGTGTTATCAAGGAGGGTTGATGACACATTTCCATTCCTCAAACCGATACTTTCCCACAAGCCGTTTAAAAAATCTTTTGCCCGTATTCTGTACCGGTAAAGTGCAAAACTCATCTTTGTTTTGCATTCAGACTTTTTATATTCATATCCATACTGTTAGAATTCTACGGCTAAAATATTCGAAATTCCTTTATCCTAAATTATACAGGAGTACTACGCTTTGTGGTGTAGTGATTCCATGTCCTATGAATATCAACACACAGGAATTATCCTATTCACGGATTTTTTCAGGTAGGCTCAGATTGTAATCTCATGAAATTTTTTAAGTCCATAAAAGGACGACAACGTAATCAGTAAATAAGGTATCCGCAAGGATCCAAAGAGCTTTTCTTGAATCTGTTTTTGGGATGCACCCCTCTTCTTTTTTGGAGAGGGGGCTTTTTTGTTTTGGCTACTTAAACAAATAAAAAAGAGTCTAGCAAAACCCAGACTCTTTTTTTATTTTTTTTGTAAAACTATTGTTAGAGAAATCTACACACCAGCAGTAAACGCCAGAATCTCATCCACATACTTTCTATTATTCGCCAAGCGTGGTACTTTATTTTGTACCCCATACTTCCCTTTCGACTTCATCCAACTTAGGAATGTCCCCCTCGGCATAGTATTCATCTGTAGCTGTTCCAGAGCCATATCTTTGTAGCGTTTGGCTTCGTAGTCCGAATTTATTTTTTGCAAATTCAAATCCAGTAATTTATTGAATTGCGCCATATTGTCCGGTGCCTTCTCAAATTCAATTAACCATTCATGCCCTCCTTTTCCAGTCCCTTCTATATAAACCGGAGCAACGGTATACTCTGAAACAATAGCTCCCGTCACCTGACAAGTCAACTCAATAGCTTTGTCTGTATTAGAAACCATAACCTCTTCTCCAAAGGCATTGATAAACTGTTTGGTCCTTCCTGTGATTTTTATTTTATATGGCAATGTAGAAGTGAAGGTCACCGTGTCCCCAATCAAGTATCTCCAAAGCCCTGCATTTGTACTAATCAGCATCGCATAGTTTTTCCCAACCTCCACAGCTTCTAGCGGAATCGCTTGCGGATTGTCTTCATGCCACTCTTCCATTGGAATAAATTCGTAGTAAACACCATTGTCCAAGAGTAACAACATATCATCCTGATCAAAATCAAACTGCGAAGCAAAGTAACCTTCCGAAGCATTATAGACTTCCTGATAGGTAACATCACTGGAAGGCAGAAAACGATACAATTGTTCCCGATAAGGAGCGATGCTCACACCTCCGTGAACGTAGGCTTCAAAGTTTGGCCACACTTCCAACATATGTTCTTTACCACTTTTCTCTAAAACTTTTCTAAAGAAAACAATGATCCAGGTCGGAACGCCTCCAACCATTCTGATCTGGTCTGCTTGCTCAATAGCAACGTCTGCCATGATCTCCACTTTCTTTTCCCAGTCTTCCATAAACACGGTATCAAAGTCTGGTTCAAAAAACGGTCTTGCGACAAAAGGCATGCTGCGTACCATCAGTGCAGAAACATCACCGTAGATGGTATTTAGATGTGGCTTGTACTTTTGATGACTACCAGCCATTAGAAAATTCTTACCGGAGAAGATAGTACAGTCTGGGTTGTTGTGATACATGATGGTCATGGTATCCCAAGTTCCCTTGATGTGACATTCTTTGAAATTTTGATCAGAGACGGGTAGGAATTTACTTTTGTCATTGGTCGTTCCGCTAGACTTGGAGTACTGGGTTACGGCTCCTGGCCAAAGGATGCTCTTTTCGCCTTCCATCATTCTTTGGATGAATGGCTTCAGCGATTCGTAATCTTGCACAGGTACTTTCTCTGCGTAGTCTTTCCAATTTCTAACTTCTGCAAAATGGTTTTTCTTTCCCCATTCCGTTTGCCGACCTGCCTCCATCAGATTTTTGAATACCTTTTGCTGTGCTTCATGAGGGTTATTCATGAAGTATTCTATCTGTCCATAACGGTAGTTGTAATAAGACTGGAAGAGAAAATTGGCCAGCGTTCTCATATTCTAATAAATTCTTTTGGGCTTACGCAATAGTGTTTGTATAATCAATGGACTATAAAGTTACGACTTTCTTTGCACTATTCACGCTTCATGAGAGGAGATCGTTGGGGAGGTGTGTTCTATTTTATTTCAATAATTATCAAAGGGGACGACTTCTTTCGAAATTATCCCCTTTGATAATTATTTGATGTTTAACTAAACCTGTAATTTATAGCTAAAATGATTATAATTTAAAAAATAGTCTTCATTACAAGGTTAAACCAACGTCATTATATTCTCCTACCTACAATTCCTCCTTCAAAAACGCCCCAGTATGACTCTTCTTATCCTTCGCCACTTTCTCCGGCGTACCAGCCACCACTAACGTTCCTCCTCGATGGCCGCCTTCCGGCCCCATATCAATAATATAATCCGCCATTTTGATCACGTCCATATTATGCTCAATAACGGCTATGGTATTTCCTTTATTCACTAGCTTCTGAAGCACTTCCAATAGCTTTCGGATATCTTCAAAGTGCAAACCAGTTGTCGGTTCATCCAAAATGTAGAAGGTATTCCCAGTGTCTCTTTTAGAAAGCTCTTCTGCTAATTTCACTCTTTGGGCTTCTCCTCCAGAGATTGTAGTCGCTTGCTGCCCCAATGTGATGTAACCAAGTCCTACATCTTTAAGCGTTTTTGTCTTTCTATAAATTGAAGGGATGTGTTCAAAAAACTCCACCGCCTCATCTACTGTCATGTCGAGTACATCACTAATGGATTTTCCTTTGTACATCACCTCCAGCGTTTCTCTGTTGTAGCGACGCCCCATGCATTGCTCGCAATCTACTTGGACGTCGGGTAAGAAGTTCATTTCTATGACTCTTCGTCCTGCGCCCTGGCAGGTTTCGCAACGACCGCCTTTTACATTGAAAGAAAAACGACCGGGCTTATATCCTCTGATTTTCGCTTCTGGCAAGTTGGAAAATATCTTTCTGATATCTGTGAAGAGCCCCGTGTAGGTTGCAGGATTCGAACGTGGGGTTCGTCCGATGGGCGATTGATCTATTTCGATTACTTTGTCTAAATGCTCTAAGCCTTTGAGTTCTTTATAAGGCATTGGTCTGGCATTCGAACGGTAGAAATGTGCTCGGAGTATCGGGTACAAGGTTTCATTTATCAAAGTAGATTTCCCACTTCCTGAGACACCAGTAATGCAGCAGAAAGTCCCTAGTGGAATTTTTATGTTTACTGATTTTAGGTTGTTTCCAGTTGCTCCTTTTAGTTCTAAAAACTTACCGTTACCCTTTCGTCTTTTTTCAGGTATTGGAATCGTTGCGGTATTGTTGAGGTAGTTTGCGGTGATGGTTTTCTTTTTCAGAAATGTTTTAGGGACACCTTCTCCGACCAACGTACCTCCATGCTTTCCAGCTCCTGGTCCTAAGTCGATTAGGTAATCAGAGGCGAGCATGATGTCCTTGTCATGTTCTACAACAAGAACAGTATTCCCAATTTCAGCCAGTTCACGCAAGGCTTCTATCAGCCGTTGGTTATCTCTTTGGTGCAAACCAATACTAGGTTCATCAAGTATGTAAGTGATCCCTGTGAGCTGCGATCCAATTTGAGTAGCCAATCGAATTCGCTGTGATTCTCCCCCCGACAATGACCTCGCAGGACGAAACAAATCCAGATAATCCAAACCAACGTGTAGCAGAAACCCAAGTCGTAATTTCAACTCTTTCAATACATCCTTTCCAATTACTTTTTGTCGTTCAGACAAATGCGGATCTAGTTCGTGCAACCAATTGTGCAACTGTGCAATGTCCATCTTCGCCAGTTCCGAAATATTTTTTCCATGAACTTTGAAATGCAGTGATTCTTTTTTGAGGCGCATGCCATCACAATCTGGGCAGGTATCTACCATCATAAATTCTTCAGACCATCTTCTGATTTTGTCAGAACTGGATTCGCGATACCAGCGGACGAGCATGTTGGTCAATCCTTCATAAGCGAGGTTGTAAACGAAATCGTGCTTGGTGTATTTAATATCTACCTCGAATTTATCATTACCTCCGTTGAGGATGATATCCAATGCTTCCTTAGGGATTTTTTTGACTGGTGTCGAAAACGTAAACTTGTACTTTTTAGCAATAGATCGAAGTTGCTTGAAGGTCATATTCTCCCGCACTTCTCCGAAAGGAACGATACCTGCGTCGTTGATACTTTTGGAATCATCTGGGATTACCTTTTTCATATCGATCGTCTGAACATTTCCTAATCCCTTGCATTTGGGGCACATTCCATAAGGAGAATTAAAAGAGAAAGCATTTGGAGAAGGCTCTTCGTAGGAGAGTCCTGTCTCTGGGTCCATGAGGTGTTTGCTGTACGGGTACACCTTGTTAGAAGCGACGTCAAGCAACATCATCAGGCCGTTCCCCATCTTCAGAGTCGTCTGGACAGAAGCTGCAATGCGCTCCATATTTTTTTTGTCGACAGACAGTCGATCAACCACTGCTTCGATGTCGTGCGTTTTGTAACGGTCGAGTTGCATCTTGGGGACGATGTCTTTCACTTCGCCATCTACACGTACTTTGGTGTACCCTTGTTTTCCGATTTGGCTGAACAACTCGCGATAGTGTCCCTTACGAGAACGAACCATTGGAGCCAGCAGATAGATTTTCTTTCCTTTGAAGTTTTTGAAGATCTGCTCCACCATTTGATCCTCGCTGTACTTAACCATCTTCTTACCTGTGGAGTAGGAATAGGCATCCGAAGCTCTCGCAAAAAGCAGTCTTAGGAAATCGTAAATCTCTGTGATGGTTCCTACGGTGGAGCGTGGGTTTTTACTTGTTGTTTTTTGTTCTATTGAAATAACGGGACTCAACCCTGTTATCTTTTCTACATCAGGTCGTTCCATCTCTCCGATGAATTGTCGGGCGTAGGCAGAGAAGGTTTCCATGTACCGTCGTTGTCCTTCTGCATAAATAGTATCGAAAGCAAGGGAGGATTTTCCACTTCCGCTGATACCTGTGATCACGACAAATTTATTACGAGGGATATTTACATCAATGTCTTTCAAATTATGAACACGTGCCCCCATCACAGCTATCGCTTCCTGATCTTTGGCAGTGACTGACTTATTATTTTTAGTGACAACTTTAGGCATCTTATCTATTATGTTTTCTCTATTGAAATGCACTACAGACTATAGTGCGAAAAGCAAAAATACGGCTTAGCTTCGACATATTCGTGTCTGAATTGAAGCGTATTTGATAAACAGGTGGAACAGGGAAGGGTTCAGATTTTTTGGATTCTTTGATTTTCTAATTCTTAATGAATAGAGTATCCTACTTTTCACTCATTCAAAATTCACGTAATTACGCATTCCTTGTACAAACACTTAATGAAACAATAACCTTGAAAATCAGTATTTAAAAGTAATAGCTAGTATATTTGCACCCGCACCTATTTTTAAGAATCAAAAAACTACAGGTAATGTACGACGTCATTCTGAGTTTTATTACCTCATTTACACTCACTTACTTCGCCATCCCTCCGATTATCAACATCGCTATTTCAAAGAACTTATGCGATGAACCCGGAGAACGTAGATCTCATACGGTAAGCACTCCTTCGCTTGGTGGCATTGCTATTTTCGCAGGACTTTTGTTTTCTATTATAATGTGGACTCCTTTCCACGTGTTTGGCGACCTTCAGTATATTCTTTGTGCTTTTATTATTTTGTTTCTAGTTGGTGCTAAAGACGACATTGCTCCAGTATCTGCGAAAAAGAAGCTAGTTGCTCAGTTTCTAGCAGCTGTAATTTTGGTTTTCAAATCCAATATCATGATTACCAGCCTGTATGGTGTGTTTGGTATTGCTGAGTTACATCCCTGGGCAAGTGTTATAATCTCCATCTTTACTATTCTGGTAATTATAAATGCATTCAACTTGATTGATGGAATCAACGGACTCTCTGGTAGTATTGGGACTTTGATTTCAATTACTTTGGGAACCTGGTTCTTATTAATGGAGCGTATGGACATGGCCATCATTGCTTACGCACTGGCCGGAGCCATCATCGCATTTCTAAAGTACAACTTCACTCCAGCCAAAATTTTCATGGGAGATACCGGGGCTTTGATCATCGGACTCACCTGTTCTATTCTAATTATAGAATTCATTGAATTACATCAGACGGCTCCTAATAGTCCTTATGCGTTCTCTGCAGTTCCTGCTGTAGCTATTGGTATTATGATTCTGCCATTGTTTGATACCTTACGTGTGTTTGTTGTTAGAGCTGCTCGTGGGAAGTCACCACTTAATCCTGACCGTAGCCATATTCATCATTTGTTGATTGACTTTGGTTTGACGCATATGCAGGCTACAGGTGTATTGGTCTTCGTAAATATCTTTTTTATTTTCGTTGTTATTCTACTCCAAGGTTTGGGCAATCATGGTTTGATGTTATTGATTGTAGCACTGGCTTCAAGCCTTACCTACTTCCTCTATGCCGCGGTCGACAGACGCAAGGCTAAGCTGGAAGAAAACACGATTTAGTATCTTTGCTTACTGCAACAATTCCTTCTCATTTTTTTAGGCGGTGGCCTAGGTAGCCTTTGTAGGTATAGCATTGCTAAACTGATTCCACATTCTGCAAATTTTTTCTATGGCACCTTTGCTGCAAATGTTTTGAGCAGTTTGATCCTAGGTATCATTGCTGGCTTAGCATTGAAAAATGTAATCAGCGGAGACACTCGCCTTTTTTTCATCACTGGCTTTTGTGGTGGCTTTTCAACCTTTTCTACTTTTTCAGCAGAAACGCTACAGCTTTTCGAAGCTGGAAATTACCTAGCTGTGCTTATCTATACTACTGTTAGCATTTTAGCTTGTCTGTTTTGCATCTTCTTAGGCATGAGGCTGACCGCTGGCTGATACTTTATTTATCACTTTCTTCTTATATTTGGATAGATGGTCATTCTTGATTGCTAAACTTATTTCTATGAAAAAAAGAGAATTAAAATATCTGATTGCTTATGTCATTCCATTGATTGGTTTCGCAGGTTTACATTATAAGGAGGCTCTATCTTTTGGCGTTACGGTATTTGCCTTTGTCTTAATTCCTTTAATAGAATCCTTCGTTCCTGGAACAGATTCTAACCTTTCTGAAAAAGAAGAAGTGAGTGCTAAAGACAATTTCTATTTCGACCTACTACTCTATCTCCATTTACCGCTACTTTATGGAATGCTCTTTTACTATTTCCATATACTTCAAACAACCGTTTTACAAACCTATGAAACAGTAGGACTAACTTTGAGCATGGGTGTCATCGTCGGTAGCTTCGGCATCAACATCGCTCACGAACTGGGTCATCGTTCTACTTCCTACGAGCAGCTTTTTGCTAAATTATTACTACTCCCTGCCATGTACATGCACTTCAACATTGAGCACAACCGAGGTCATCACAAACATGTTGCTACACCAAAAGATCCTTCCTCTGCTCGAAAGGGAGAGAGCCTTTATGCTTTTTGGTTTAGAAGTGTTATTGGTGTATACGTTGGAGCCTGGCAGCTAGAAGCATCGCGGTTGCAACGAGAAGGAAAATCAGTTCTTAGCTTTTCTAATGAAATGATTTGGTTTCAAATTGCTCAAGTCGCTTACCTAGTAGTAGTTGGTTTTTTCTTCGGATGGGACATTGTTCCTTTTGCGATAGCCATAGCAGTCACAGGTTTCTTATTATTAGAAACCGTCAACTACATTGAGCATTACGGGCTTTCCAGAAAGCAATTGAAATCTGGTCGTTACGAAACTGTTTTACCAAAACACTCCTGGAATGCAAATCACGAGCTGGGTCGAATTGTACTCTATGAATTAACTCGCCATTCTGACCATCACTTCAAGGCAGATCGAAAGTATCAAATTTTGAGACACCTGGAAGAAAGTCCGCAGTTACCTTATGGCTATCCAACTTCGATGCTGATCGCTATGGTTCCTCCGGTTTGGTTCAACCTAATGGACAAACGACTACCTGTTTGATCGCCCTATTGGCATTATTCTTCTTTCTACCTCTCAAAGTATTTTTGAATAGCGATTTGCGAGAAGTAACTCGTATATTTGCCGTTCTAAAAATTCGAGCATGAGCCAGACTTTATCCATCATCATACCTGCGTACAACGAGGAGCGAACCATTCACTTTATTCTAGACAAAGTGAAGGACGTAGAGCTCGTGCAGAACTTAAAGAAAGAAGTTATTATCGTAAACGATTGCTCAAAGGATGATACGGAAGGTGCTGTGAAAAAATATATGGCTTCCAATCCTTCTTTGAACATTCAATATTTTGCGCACGAAATCAACAAAGGAAAAGGGGCCGCCCTGCACACAGGTATTGATAAAGCTACTGGCGAATTTTTAATTATTCAAGATGCTGATTTGGAGTATGATCCGGAGGAGTACAACATTTTACTAAAACCTATTTTGAATGGTTTTGCAGATGTGGTTTATGGTTCTCGATTCATGGGCGGCAAACCCCATCGGATTTTATTCTTCTGGCATTCTATAGGAAATAAGTGGTTGACCGGTTTGTCCAATATGTTTACCAATCTGAATCTGACGGATATGGAAACTTGCTACAAGCTTTTTAGAAGTGAGTTTATCAAACCATTACAGCTAAAAGAAAATCGCTTCGGTTTTGAACCAGAGGTAACGGCTAAGGTTTCTCGAATACCCAATGTCCGAATTTATGAAGTAGGAATTTCTTACTATGGTAGAACTTATGAAGAAGGAAAAAAGATTGGCTGGCGAGATGGCTTCCGCGCGATTTACTGTATTTTGAAATACAATGTTTTTAGTAGCTAAAAGATCAGTTATCCCATAGTACTCTTATCATTAGTATTATTCCAAAAGCGACCAAGGCTCCTCCTGAAATTTTCCGCATCAATAACACATGATGTGGCTTAAGCTTTTTGCTGATGTATTTTGCGCCGTAGACCTTCAGCAAATCAGAAACGATAATTACTAACATTACTCCTACAAAAAAGGAAATGGCTTGTCCTAAGACATATTCTCGCTCCAACACCACCGCAGTCATAACTGATATCCAAAAGAAAAAAGTAAACGGATTCACTGTGTTAATCAGAAAACCTTTGATGAAGAGGACGAAATAAGACGCCCTTAGTTTTTTCTTCGGCAAGGCACTCTTTGTCAAATCAGTTGGTTTCCTAACGAGCGTTAAGACACCTATTAAAATTAAGATCACGCCTCCTGCAATCCCTGTCCAAAGTTTAAAACCTACAATTTCTGTCACTGCAACTATACTCGAAACACCCAAGTAAACGGAGAGAACAAACAACAGATCACTAAGCCAAATCCCCATCACCATCATAAAGCCCGCTTTGAATCCACGTTCCAATCCCACCTGTACCAAGGCAAAGAAAATGGGCCCCAACAGAATCGTTAGAGTAAGTCCGAAAAGTAATCCGCTTATAAATGGTGGCATTAAGTCTATTTAAATTTACCTAACTGTATACGGTGGCTACCAATTTTCGTTGTCCTCCTCGGTTTCTAAATTCACATAAATAAATGCCTTGCCAAGTTCCCACATTTAATTGTCCGTTAGTAATAGGAATACTGACGGAATGACCAACCAATGCTGCTTTGATATGGGCCGGCATGTCGTCAGGGCCTTCCATGGTGTGTGTGAGATAGGATTGATTTTCGGGAACAAGATTATTAAAGACTGCCTCAAAATCGACACGGACCGAAGGATCTGCATTTTCATTAATAGTCAGACCGGCGGAAGTATGCTTTATATACAGATGGAAAACACCCGTTGAGGGCAGCTCTTCTATTCTACTAATAACCTCTCTGGTGATGAGATGAAAGCCACGTTTGTAAGCCGGTAATGTTATTTCAAATTGTTTTACCATATTATTGTTAGATTCACTTTGTTGATTCAACACACCAATTTAGTATAATTGTTCATCAATATATAAATCGACGCGAACGTTTAACGGAACTAAGCTAAACGCCAGAGTCAATCTCCTTTTAAAACCAAAATAGTAATCATGAAAAATACTGTCGCTCTATTTTTACTCCTGTCAGGAATTCTATTCCTAACTGCTTGCGCTAAGTCTACGCGAAATGATAACATGGCAGGTCCCGATGGTAGGATTTATTCTCAACCATCAACTGCGATACAAAAATCTGCCGTTCCGCCTAACTATTCGAACTCAGAAGCTCCCATCCACAACACAGAATCCTATGCCACCATAAAAGAAAATGATTTCCGAAAAGTAACGGTCGAACCACTTTCCACCTTTTCCATAGATGTAGACAATGCTTCGTATAGCAACACCCGACGCTTTTTATTACAAGGTCGTTTCCCTCCAAAGGATGCTGTTCGTATCGAAGAGTTTATTAATTATTTCGATTATGATTACAAAGCGCCTTCCGGCAAACATCCTTTTTCTGTAACAACTGAAGTGTCAGACTGCCCTTGGAATGAACAGAACAGATTGGTTCACATTGGCCTAAAAGGAAAGGACATTCCAAAGGAAGAGGTGCCGCCCAGTAACATTGTTTTTCTGCTCGATGTCTCTGGTTCTATGAATGCGCCGAACAAATTACCATTACTAAAATCTGCTTTTAAAATGTTGGTGAGTCAGCTCAGTGAGCGAGATCGAGTGGCCATTGTTGTTTATGCAGGAGCTTCTGGTTTGGCCTTGCCTTCTACTTCAGGAGATAATAAACAAAAGATTCTTTTAGCCTTGGATGCTTTGCAAGCGGGAGGAAGTACAGCCGGTGCTGAGGGAATTAATTTAGCCTATAAAATTGCATCGGACAATATGATCAAAGGTGGAAACAATCGAGTTATCCTAGCAACTGATGGCGATTTCAACGTAGGGCAAAGCAGTGACGCAGAGCTAACCCGAATCATCGAAAAGAAAAGGGAGCAGGGTGTTTTTCTTTCCGTCCTAGGCTTTGGATCAGGCAACCTCAAAGATTCTAAGATGGAACAAATTGCTGACAACGGAAATGGCAACTACGCTTACATTGACAACATCAAAGAAGCACGTAAAGTCCTTGTTACAGAAATGCTGAGTACGCTTTTCGCAATAGCAAAAGATGTAAAATTACAAATCGAATTCAACCCAATGCAGGTTAGTTCTTATCGTTTGATTGGTTATGAAAATCGTTTATTGAACAATGAGGATTTCAATGATGATAAAAAAGATGCAGGTGAAATGGGTGTTGGACATAACGTCACTGCGCTTTATGAGATCGTTCCCACAAGAGTAGCATCTACCAAATCTGGAACCGTTGATAAACTAAAATACCAGGAACAAAAAATCAAAGATTCCGCAGCATCAGATCCGGATATTCTAACCTTGAAGTTACGTTATAAAGAACCAGAAGGAACACAGAGTAAATTATTCGAGGTAACGGCCAGAGACCAGGGGTCGACTTTGGAAACCAGTTCTGAAGACTTTCGTTTTTCAGCGGCTGTGGCAGAATTTGGTTTATTATTGAGAGACAGCAAGTACAAAGGAAAGAGCAGTTTTAAAAACACAGCTGACCTCGCAAGAACATCTATTGGAAAAGATAAAGAAGGCTATCGTAATGAATTCTTGACGCTAGTGGAAGTTTGTCAGTCCTTGGCAGAAGCGGAAGAACTTTCTGCTGATAAATAATCTCTACTTCTTAAACTTCAAAAAGCCCGTCTGCAATTGTACAGACGGGCTTTTTGATTTATTAGATCGTTTTCAATTATCGACGACTACCATAAGTAGGGCATCTCAAATCTCCAAAGTAGTACATCAAACTTATACCAAAGAAAGCATAGTTGTCATTATTATTACTGTCTCCTCTTTGTCTACCTTCTAGGTTTCCTATATCATTCAACGTTCTGTTAGATAATGCCACGGACTCTTCTCCTCTTAGTGATTCTAGATCATCTAAGTCAGGATAAACGGTACTCACATCGTCCAGATAATCGGTAAATAATCGTCGGGCACTAAGTTCTATATTCAAACTCCATTCGTAACTAAGATCGAATTTCAAACCTACTCCATAGGCCAAAGCTCCTTGAACAGAAAAGTATTCTTCTCCTCTGAATTGGCCCTCTGTACCCAAATCCCTTAGTTCATAGGTTTCTCCATCTAGTTCTGCTTTTGGGTTAAAATAAAAAACAGAAAGTCCTGCAAAAAGATAAGGCGTATAGAAATTAGTGCTGCTCCCGTGATCGTATGGCAAGAAGTTGAATTCAAACTGGCTGGTGCCATCAAAAATGACAGAGTTGAAATGCAGATTTCTATTTTGTTCGAAGCTGTTGTTAGACTGACTATCATCTGCACTTACGCTTCCGTAGTTCGCTGATAGTTTTACACAGAGTCTGTTATTGAAGTTGTAACGGCCGTTGACTCCGGCAGCTAACCCTGGTGATTTCAGGTTGAAGTTGCTATTGATGTCTCCAAAGTAATGAGATACACCGATCCATCCGCCTGCCTCCCAACCTCGTTGTGCTTGTAAGTTGAAAGAAAGAAATAAAACAGCAAAGAAGAGTAATAATGAGTTTTTCACCGGTAGATAATTTATGATGTTCATGAGTATAAAAGCGGCGCAAAGGTAGGTAGAACCTGACTAAGTTTTATTCTTTACACATAGAAAAGCCGGATTTTTTACTAAAACCAGCCTATATTAATACTCACTGAATTTTCTTGAAAAAGTGCTATTGGATTTAACGTGTATTTTTTGCGCTTGGTATCTCAAATCAAAACATTAGCATTAATCAATATATTGAAAAGACAATAAGCAGGCCAGACGAGAGGGGAGAGAAGGTTATATCTATAGTGTTACAATAGTCTGATTTGCCAGCAGTTTTTTAGTTTCGAATAAGTTGGTTGAATACCCTAGTAAAAATCCGCCACCGCCAGCTCCACATAATTTCAGTTTCGTATGATCAGAGGTCAGCGCATCCAACCAAGCGGTCTTACAATCTTTAGGAATCATTTCTGAGAAGTACTTGAATTGGAAATAGCCAATCTGATGAACACTTTCTAACAATACACTTACATTCCCATTCAAAAACGCATCAATACCTTCTTCAACCAACGGCATCAGCTCTGCTTCCAACCGCTGCGGGTAGATTTCATCCTTGCACCATTCTTTAAATTTATTGACTAAAGGAGCGGTTTGTCTACTGATCCCCGTATCAACTAGAAAGAACCCATTTAACTTAGATTGCTCTTCTTCTAACAACTGACGATTACCTTCTCCGAACAGAACTCCTTTTCTTAAGTAACTTACCAGAGGATCAGCCCCCGAGCTAGCTCCATGAAAACAGGATTCTATATTTGCCAATTGCTTTTGAAGTATTTCTAAATTTGAAGAAGTCTCAGGTGTTATTTTCTGTAAAGCAAAACGATCGTAGACCGCAGCAGTTACGGCCCCAGAACTACCAGCGCCATAGCCTTGTGGAATATCAGAGTCAAAATACAAACCTTCAGATAACTCTTTTGCAAAAGCTTCCAAATTATATAACCCACTAAAGTTATTTTTCAAATAGTCAAGTAACAAATAGAGACCTTTCTGCTGCTCATGCTCACTGCCTCGCACAGCCATCTTCCACTCGCCACCAAAACTGGGAAGTGGGAGTGCCAATGCTTTACCTCCTTTGATGACGGTATATTCTCCAAAAAGAAGAACCTTAGCTGGATAGAAAGATGCGTTCATTTAACCTATTCGATCTGGTTGAGCGCCAAATATAAGCAGGATACGGTGAACATAGTAATAATCTTATTTCTGTTGAATCAATAGTTTGAAAACAGATTTTGTGAATCTGAGGTATTCTTCAGATTGTTTATCAAAACCAATCCATTCGTAATGATTTCCGAAAGGGCAGGCAGGTGCACCTGCGGTATACCCAGATCGGAGTTCATATCGGTTTGGATCGAGTAAGTATGTTTCCATAGCTACTTTACGAAGCGGTGTGCTCATCCTTGTGCTGATAACTTGTTTTGCATTTAGGACAAATCAATTCCTCGCCATTGTCCGAAGATACTAGCGCAATGCCTGTCAAATATTTATTAGCGTAAGCATTGATCCATCCGACGTTGGATTCTTTGCTAGTGACATCCAAGTTCTCCTGCTTAATGGCTTCATAAAAATGTCCTTCGTATTCTTGCCTTCCCCAGCAGTTAGGGCATAAGCCTTCAGGAGCAGGGGATGCTTGAGGAGTTTCTTTCTTGGTGAGATAGTTTAAGATTGCTTTTGCTAAGTTCATAATAAGTTGGTTTATATATGATGTCGCTGCGAAACAGCTTATAATTGGGTTTTGATTTTTGAAAAAAAGAGCTAATACCTTCTAAGGTCGTCGCAATTTTTATTTATGCATTGCGCCATCTTTAATTAGGTGCGGAAATTTTGCCTGAAACCTTTTTAGTCTCGGAACAGAGACGCCTCTGATGTATCCTTGATTTGGATGTAGCTTTTCATAATCCTGATGATAGTCTTCTCCCTTCCAGAAACGCTCAAAGGCCATTACTTCTGCGGCTACTTTTTCAGGAGCTATTTCTTTGTTCAAGGCAGCTACCTTTTCTTCGATGATTTTTTGCTCTGTTTCGTTTTGGTAGAAAATAATGGAGCGGTACTGCGAGCCTTTATCAGGCCCTTGCCCATTCACTTGAGTAATATTTTGCGAACCAAAGTATACATCTACTAAAGTTGGAAAATCAACTACGGTAGAATCGTAATAAATTTCTACTGCTTCTGCATGGCCCGTTCTTCCAGTGTTTGAAGACTCGTAAGTTGGGTTCTTAGTATGTCCTCCTGAGTAACCAGAGATAGATTCCTCCACTCCCCTTACTGATTCATAAACTGCTTCGACGCACCAAAAGCAACCAGAGGCAAAGTAAGCTCTGCTCAGTCCTTCTTTATCCATTTTATAATTGGCATTTACAGCTGTAGCCTCCTTTGTGTTATTTTTACTATTGGTTTTTACCTGACAACTTCCTAGCGAAAAAATAAATGTCGTTAGGAAGATCGAATAAATGAATTTCATGTTTTGTAATTTTATTGCCTGTCTGGCATGAGCCAACGGACGGGTTAAAAATGATGACCAGAACTGAGTAAATAAAAACTATTGAACTAGACTATTTCCGTCTTCATTCGATCAGCATACTTTTGCTTCAGTTTAGCGACTTTAGGATTGATAACCACTCTGCAATAACCCGCCGTAGAATTATTGTTATAATAGTCCTGGTGATATACTTCTCCTTCATAGAATTTCTCCAGCGCTTTGATTTCTGTTACAATAGGATCAGGGAAAGTGTCCTTCAGATTGTGAAGTACTTTTTCCGCTGTAGCCTTTTGCGCATCGTCATGATAGAGAATGATAGAACGATATTGCGTTCCCTTATCTGCTCCTTGTCTGTTCAAAGTAGTTGGGTCATGCGTCGTCATAAATATCGTTAGTAAATCTTCATAGCTAATGGCTTCTGCATCGAAAGTTACCTGAACGACTTCTGCATGACCAGTCGTTCCAGAACTAATGAGTCGGTACGTTGGATCAGGGGTTTCGCCTCCCGAATATCCAGAGACTACTTTTTCTACGCCCTTTAATCTTTGTACGACTGCTTCGACACACCAGAAACAGCCTCCTCCAAAAGTTGCTATTTGCTTATTCATGTTGTTTTATTTTTTTGATTTTCAAACTATTTATATTCCAATTACTAGCTTATTTTTCACCTCTAATTAACACTAATCTCTTTGTTTTTGTTTTTACAAAGATAGTAGGCTTGAGTCGTTTGACTAAGGGCGACACTTCCCTGAAAAAGGTCAATTTTTCCCAGCAATGAGAAAAGCCGCTATCGAAATGACACGGCTTCTAGTTTTCATAGTTTTATCATAGTACCTATTTCCTAACTCTTCGATAGATCAACCATACAATAAGCAAAGCTATCAAACTCACCACTGTCCAAAACCCAATCTGTATCCAAGCCCACAACCCCGAGGGTTTTCCGTTCTCAAAAGTTTTGATAACAAATGGATCATCAAAGGATTGGGGGTCAAACTTTACAGCGGTCAAATCACGTTGGCTCCATTTATTAGCCTCAGCAAAATATTTATTCTGATTGGCTAGAATTTCTTCAAAGTTGAAATTCTCTAGACGTTTTCCATAGCTAATGACAATGTTGTCGTCAAAAGTCGGAGTCAGATTTTGGAAAGAACCTCTGATGATTTTCTCTTTTTTGTTGATATCAAAAAACTGCTGTGGGTGAATCCCTCTGACTGATTTGAAATCTAGATCATCTTTTAGCTGCAAGCGGATCTCTCCATTACCAATCGGTTGTTTCCAAATAGCACCCGTCTCCAGAAGGTAGACAAATCCATTGCTATAATTTTTAGTGTAGCCTTGAAGAATACTCGCTTGATTTGTATCCATCAAAAAATAAACTTCGATTTTAGTTGTTTTTCCTTTCGGAAAATTGTTTTCCCAGACGTACCAATT
>JBGCDT010000259.1:0-10271 GCA_045105695.1 Saprospiraceae bacterium
AACAGACTGATTACAAAAGATGTCCGAATCATTGTAGAATTTGAATACAGCGATCAGAACTTTCTCCGCTCCACTTATTCCTTTGATACAGAATATAAAATGAAAAAGGGTCGCTTCTATTTCAATCTCTTTTCTGAGCAAGACAGTAAGACTTCTGGAAATATTCAGGACTTAGACTCCTTGCAATTGGAAGCCATTCGCCTAAGCGGAAATAATGTCAACAACGTTTTCGCACCAGGGATTGATACCGTGGAAACCTTCGATGAATTTCAAGTGAAATACAAACTCATTGATACGATTTATCAAATTGTTGAAAACGGAATTTCAAGAAATATAAAAGATACGATCCTTGTTTACAGCACCAATCCTGATAGCGCAAAATATACTTCCAGTTGGGCTGACCTCGGATTCGGTCAGGGAAATTATGTCCTCGATCCTAGCATCCCTGCAAACGGTCGCGCCTTCCGTTGGGTAGCTCCCGATGCTTTTGGAAATAAGATGGGACAGTTCGAACCTTTGATAAAACTGAATGTGCCGAACCAACAACAGTTATATACCGCTGGGGTGGAGTGGGAGCTGGGCAAATACTCCGTCGTGCAGATCGAAGGAGCCATGAGTAACAATGACCTCAATCGACTTTCTGACGTAGGTCAATCTCAAAACCAGGGCTTCGCTACCATGGCTCGTTACAGCTTTGAAAAGAAAACTAAAAAGAATTGGACCATCGCTTCTGATCTAAAATACGAGTGGACGCAGGATAGATTTCGAGCTTTGAATCCTTATCGAAATGCAGAGTTCAATCGGGATTGGAATATCGCCAGTAGTAGTTCTAGTAATTTTTCAACAGACGTAGATGAGCTGGCTACTAAAAATGAAGAGCAACTGGCCGGTGCTGGTTTTTCATTGAAATACAAAAACATCGGACTTATTTCTTACGATATAAATGCTTTCCGCCAAGGAGATATTTATAACGGTTTGAAACACACGGCACACACCCGCTGGCAAGCCAAAGGCTTTGAAGTTGATTTGCATGGAAACTTGCTGACCAGTGATGGAAATCTAGAAGAGAGTACTTTCTCTAGACCCAAAGGAGACATTTCTAAAACCTTTGCAAAACTAAATAATCTGAAAATCGGAGTCTACGGCGAGCGGGAGAAGAACAGTCGTTTCGCTCCAGAGACAGATAGCCTGAACAACAATAGTTTTTACTACGACCTCATTCGCTATTATATAAAGTCAGACCAAGCAAAGCGTTTTGGACTGGGTGCTTACTACAGTCAACGTTATGATTTTGCACCAACCGTAGAAGAATTCAAGCAGTCTACTTTCGCAACGGATGTAAATGTAAATGGCTACTGGCGTGTAAAATCCAAAAGCCAACTGAAGTGGAATATGACTTACCGTCAATTGGAAATCACAGACCCAACTTTGATAGACGCAGATCCGCAAGAGACTTTTCTAGGTGAACTTAGCCATAGCATGCGTTTGTGGAAACAGGTTTTACGCTCTACCACCAATTATCAAATCAGCTCCGGGCAAGAACCCAGAATCGAATACCAATACATTCCAGTAGCGGCCGGTCAAGGAAATTATAACTGGACGGATTTGAATCAGGACAGCACTGTTCAGTTGGATGAAATTCAGGAGATTGCTTTTCAGGATCAGGGGAATGCGCTGCGAGTAACTATTTTTACAGACGATTTTATTCGAACGAATAATGTGCAATTGAATCAGTCTTTTTTCTTACGGGCACCAGCGACTTGGCAAAAGAAAAAATGGCTGACTATTCCTTCGCGTCTGACTGGACAATCAATATTAGTTATCAATCGTCGAACTAGAGAGGGAGAGGACGTGAGTGCCTGGAATCCTTTTCAGCTAGAAGTCGCAGATACTTCTTTGGTTTCAACTTCTTCGCGCATTAGAAATGTGTTGTATTACAATCAAGGCCATGATGTATTTGAATTGCAAGTAGGTTGGTTGGAAAATAGAAAGAAGACCGCGCTGACTTCTGGTTTTGAGAGTCGAAGTAATTCTGAGCAATACCTTTTCAACCGATGGAATATCAATTCTACTTGGAGTTTGGAAACCCGAGGAACTTATGGCGAACGAAATAATGATTCAGAGTTTTTTGATAATCGAGACTATGAAATCACTTTTTATAAAATAGAACCCAAGTTTACTTTTCAACCTTCCGGAAGTTTTAAAATATCTATGGCTTATAAATATGAGGAAAGTGAAAATGGTATTATTGACGCTATGGAAAGCGCATTGATTCATGATTTCCGTTTGGAAATGGGCTATCGAAAAGGAACCAAAACAAAAGTCGATTTATCAGGGACCTATTCTCAGATTGATTTTACGGGAGAACCAAATTCACCTATAGAATTAGCGATGTTGCAAGGGCTTCAGAATGGAAGAAACTACCAATGGTCTTTATCTCTCAATAGAAGTCTGACAGACAATGTTATTCTAAATGTCGGTTACGATGGTAGAAAAACAGGAACAGCTAGGACCGTTCATGTTGGAAGAATGTTAGTGCGGGCAAGTTTTTAGAATCCATATCTTCCATTCTTTGTTTCAAACATACGCGCACAACCGACAAAGAGATTAAAAGGTATTTGTCGCCAATAATAAGTTCATAAGCAAACCTTATATTTGTTGCCCTGTTATAAATACACTAAAACCCATTTCATTTTTCACTAAAACCATTAGCGAGATGCGTATACTCTTTATTCTGATTAGCTTTTTTTCCTTCAATCTATTGCTTGCGCAAGACAGTTCATCCTTTTGGGAAAGTACCAATGAAGCCATTATTGACGTGGCCCCCGATGACCGAACGCTTATTCCTGACGAATATGGAACGTTCTACTTGGATACAGAAACTATGAAAGCAGAGCTAAAAGCTGCTCCAATGGAATTTACTTCCGAAGCACGTTCTAATCCAATGATGATGGATTTGCCGATGCCAGATGGTTCCTTAGTTACTTTCGCAGTTTCTGAATCGCCAGTAATGAAGCCAAACTTGGCTAAGAAGTATTCAGAAATTAAAACTTACTCAGGTTACAGTACCTCTGAACCAGGGATCAAATTAAAATTTGTTCTTTCGCCAATAGGATTCAGTGGAGCAATGACTCATCTTCTAGAAGCAGAGACTTATTACATTGACAGTTATGCAAAAGGAAATACAGATTATTACATTAGTTATAATGTAAAAGATCATCATCCTGACATTCCAGAGGAACTTCGTACCTGTGCCTTGGATGATTCTCAGGTTCCTATTCCTTATATCGATCCTGTTGGACACACTTCCGTAAATCATACCGCTACCAGTAATGACGATTCTGCTGGTGCAAGAGGAGACGGAGAGTTAGTAAATCTCAGAGTGTATACCGTTGCCATTACAACTACTGGTGAATGGGCTCAGGATATCAGTCCAAGTGGTAATATTCCAACCATACTAGCGAAGATCACAGAAGGGGTGGTTCGATTGAATCAGATTTTTGAAGTAGATCTTGCCTTAAGATTGATTATGGCGGAAGACAGCGACCAGTTGATTTTTACTGATCCTGATTCTGATCCTTTTCTAGACTCTAACGCATCAGGTTTGGTAATTAGTCAAAACACAGGTGTCATCAGTGATATAATCGGTTTTGAGAACTTCGACATCGGGCATGTCTTTAATGATGCCTGTGATACAGGTGGCTTGGCTAGTTTAGGTGCGGTCTGTACTGCCAATAAAGGAAGTGCAATAACTTGCCACTATACCAGCAATTTTGAATTCGCCGTTACTCAGATTGTAGCTCACGAGATGGGACACTCCTTTGATGCTCCGCATACGATGAGTAGATGCCAGCTAAATGATTTGGATAATGTTAGTGTAAGCACAGATTATGAGCCAGGAAGTGGTAATACGATTATGTCTTATTACGGAGTTTGTAATCCTAGCCAAGATGTAGCGAATGGACCCCATGATTACTATCATGTAAACTCGTTGGAACGCATGTACAATTTTACGGGATCTACCGGATCTAATTGCCCTGAAACAACGTTAACAGATAACCATTGTCCTATCCTCAAATTGAACTATGAAGATGGGTTTCACATTCCGATAGGCACACCTTTCGAACTTACGGCAGATGCCGAAGATGAGGACAACGATAACCTTACCTACTGTTGGGAACAATATAACGGGAGTATATTTAATAGCTTTTTAGGGTCTCCTCAAGGAAACGATCCTAGCTTCCGATCTTTTCCTCCTATGCCAAGTCCAACAAGGATTTTTCCAAGAATGCAAAACATTGTAACGAACACAACAACCTCTGGAGAAGTATTACCGACTTATACTAGAAACCTAAAATTCCGTTGTTCTGTCCGTGATAATAATCCAATAATTGGAGTAGCTACCTGGGCAGAGATGTCTTTTGAAGCGACTGAAGAAGCAGGCCCATTTAGAGTAACCTTCCCGAACTTTTTCACGACATGGACGGTAGGAGAGGATGTTGAAGTAACCTGGAATGTTGCAAATACGGATGGTAACCTAGTAGATTGCCAATTTGTAAATATATTGTTATCAACTGATGGTGGATACAACTATCCAATTACATTAGCTGAAGGTGTACCGAATGACGGCTCTAGAATTGTTGTTGTTCCACAAGAAATAACATCTACTGCTCGTATTCGAATAGAAGCTGCGGATAATATTTTCTTCGATATCTCTAATGCTAATTTTGAAATTATAGAAAATACTGTTGCTGGATTCAACTTTGATGCTGGACCTTATGAACAACAAGTTTGTACTCCAGAAGATCCTTCAGTTGAATTGCCAATGATTTCTATACTTGGTTTTGATGACCCTGTTACTTTTGAAGTGCTTTCCGGACTTCCCGTTGGAGCTATAGCTGATTTTTCAACTAATCCAGCTACCCCAACAGAAGGAACAGCATTATCTATTGATATGTCAAGTTCAGAGCCCATTTCGGGTTATTACGAATTGGTTATTCAAGGAATGATAGAGGGCGTTGATACGCATGTGCGTACGGTATACTTAGATGTAGTCAGTACAGATTTCACAGATCTGGCTCTTGCCACTCCTACTTATGGCGAACTTGGTGTTGGAGATACTCCTTCATTCGAATGGGATGCTAGCGGTAATGCGGCTACTTACGAATTTCAATTAGCAACAAATCCTTCCTTCTCCCCAGGTACTATAGTGGATGAGGGATTTGATTTGACTGATCCTAATTTTCTTTCTGATCAAGTTCTTGACAAGAGTACCCCTTATTATTGGCGAGTTCGTCCAATTAACCGTTGTGGTGCCGGATCTTACACACAGACTTTTGCTTTTCATACAGAAGTGTTTGCTTGTGCAGATTACATATCAACAACAAGTGTAAATATTAGTAGTCAGGGAACACCAACAGTAGAATCATCAATCAATGTCCCTCAAGGAGGAGATATCAGTGATATCAATGTTACAAAGATCAGAGGAGAGCATGACCTAGTGAAACACTTGGCGGTTAGTTTGGTTAGTCCTTCGAGTACAGAGATTGAGTTGTTCTCTGGTATTTGTCAAGGGTCAAATTCTTCCCTTTTCAACTTGGGAATTGATGACAATTCGCCATTGCCTATTACTTGTCCTCCAAACTCGGGTGCTTATATGCAACCTGAAAGTGCAAATGCTTTAGCTGGGTTCAATGGAGAACCAAGTCAAGGTTTTTGGACTTTGAAGGTGAAAGTTATTAACCAAGATGGTAACGGAGGAGCATTGGAAGATTGGGCTTTACAAATTTGCTCTAATACAAGCGCAGCTGCTCCTTTCCTCGTTACAAATGAAACCTTGCTAGTACCACCTGGTGAATTCAACTACATCTTAGTAGATCAGTTGTTGAGTGAAGACTCTGACAATGCACCAAATGAATTAACCTATACACTAGTCGAAGCACCTCAACAAGGTGGACTAATATTCAATGGCGTGCCAGTAGAAGTAGGAGATGTTTTTAGACAATCTTCTATCAATGCAGCTAACGTAACTTATCAACACACCGCTGGTGCAGAGGAAACAGATCAGTTTGTATTTACTGTAAGTGATGGCGATGGAGGCTGGATTCCTCCAACAGTCTTCCAGATTCAGGTAGACGAAGATGCGGTAGTTAGTACGGAGAATATTTTATATGACAATGAACTTCTTGTATTTCCAAATCCGACAAAGGATCTGCTAAATATAAAACTATCTAATCCAGTCAATGCGGATGTAGATGTTCGTCTGTATAATGTTCAAGGTCAGCTAGTCGCTTCTCAAATGGCGCAGACTGGTATGGATGTTATTCAATTTAATACCAACCAGTTGAGTGCAGGATTGTACTTTGTAGAATTGAATATTGGTAAGCAGTCACTTGTTGAAAAAGTAGCAGTTTATAAATAATATTCAGGACTAAACTTCGGCTTGAAAATTTATAATTTTTAGTATTCTGAGAAGGGCGGTTTCCGTGGTTACGGGAGTCGCCCTTCTTGTTAGTTTTTTTCGAGCTATATTTGTAGTATCGGATTAAGCTGATTCCCTTCAGTCCAAAAGCTTATAACCTGCGTGTTTTACTATATTGACCCTTTCTAAAAGCGTCAGCTTACTCCTATCGTCAGTTTTTACTGATGCTATTCACACAATACCTACAAGTTAAATTTTTCAAACCGCTTCGATTTGCATAGGCTGCACTTTGGAGCATAGATATAGCTATTGAGCAGGCGTTCATATTTAGCATTTAGGATACATTGAATAGCTGTTATTATGTTAGCCTCTTCTTCTAATAATTTTCACTAATCAATTTTTACGATCATGAAAAAACAAATTCTACTTTTATTAATGCTATTGTTTTGTTTCTCCTATTCAGGAAAAGCAAATGAAGCTACATTAAGTTGTGACTTAACAATCTCTACAACGGATAACTCCATGACGATAGAGAATCTGGAAGCCACTCACATTATTCTGAAATTATTCAATCCCGATTTCAGCATCAATTATATCTGCAACGACAACTGCGATAGCCCGACAACGGTAATCAATGATCTACAAGAAGGAACGACTTATTTCCTTTCGGTAAATCTCTATGATGAGAACTGGTCCCTTATCTGTCAGGAATCTATGTACGTCGATATTGATGGCGGTTCACCTCCCTGCACAGATGATGACAATGATGGAATTTGCGCAGCAGATGACTGTGATGATTCAGATGCTACCTTGCCAGCAACCCCAGGGACTTCATGCGATGATGGAGATAGTAATACGGAAAATGACATGATTCAATCAGATGGTTGTACTTGCTCAGGTACCCCGATGTCTACTGGCTGCGATGTCAATTGGTCAACTACTAACAATAGTATTACAATTACAGGTTTGACGGCCCCTCATGTGATTTTCAAATTGCATAATCCTAACTGGAGCATTAATACACAGTGCTTCGATAACTGTACAGACCCGTTTACAATTAGCGGATTGACAACAGGGGCTACTTATCATTTGAACTACAATCTCTATGATGAGAACTGGCAGTCAATCTGTGAGGAATTGGTGAGCGTTCCGATAACAGGGCCGATTGGTGGCACTCCTGATTTGACTATAGCTAACTTGCAAAACGATTTTTCTGCTAACGTAGGAGCTTCTGTAAACTATTCTTTTGATTTGGAAAACATTGGAAATGAAGCTGCTTCTGGAGATTACGCCATAAGAGTTTATCTCTCTGATGACAACGCTTTAGATGATAACGATACAGAAGTAGTACAGCTCACTGCTCAGAACACAGCTATTGGATCTACTTATTTAAGTGGCTCATTTGACACCCCAGATTTGCCGGAAGGGAATTATTTTCTAATTGCAAACGCAGATGATGAAAATGATATATCGGAATCGAATGAATCTAATAACAATGCTTTTACAAATTTTGAAATTCTACCTGCGCCTGGTGATCCTTGTGGGTTTATGAAGAACTATAATTTTGAGCCTGGTCAATCTATTGATATCTTTAGCGTCCAGGAACAGACTGATCAGTATGTGGTTACTGCTCAGAGTGCTTCATTCTTACAAGGGGAAAAACGGGAAGTTATTTTTACTACAGATAAGTCAGGAGGATTGCTGAGTACCACTGATGAAAGCTTTGGTCCAATGCCTGATGCAGAACAAGTATCTTTGGAGTTAACTGATGAGTTTGAGATAGTGCTTACCAAAACAAGTTTTGGGAATGCAGAATGGGAAACTACTATTGTTTTCGATCTTCCGATAGGAGAGGAAATCATTGGTACGAATGCAAATACTAATGTATTCGAAGTAGAAGGTGGTTACCTCGTTGTTACAAACCTAGTTACATCCACTGATGGCGGATCAACATTTGACTTCACATTAGCAACTGTGAAACTGGACGAAGAGGGAAACGAGTTGCAGCGGAATTTAGAGGAAGACCCATTTGGTGATTTCTTTTCATTGTCCAATCCTTTTGAAGTTGAGAACGGTACTGTTTTTAATTATCGCGATGGAATTAATTTAGCTTTTGTAAAATTTGATGAAAATGGTGTCTTCGAGTGGAAGACAAATCACACAGGTGATTTACCATCGAATCGGTTAGAGCAACTTGGTTTGAGTCCTGACCGAAAGTTTGTTTATGCAGCCAATAGAAATAACCAGAGAATATTCTTAGATAAAGTAGACACTAACACGGGCGATAAAGTATATAAACTCGGTTTAGGTATTGAATTTACTACTCATCCATTCATGGGAGGGACGGAAGATTTGTCTGGGTTTTTACTAGAAGCAGATGGTAGTGTAGTGACCGGTGTTTACAATAATAATGATAATGTTTTTGAATATGGAAAACTGGATGCTGAAGGAAATGTGATCTGGGATCAAGTGATTGATTTGAATTATCCATTAAGTCCTTTGGCTCGTACTTCTGATAATGGTTATTATTGGTTTGGGGGAGAGCAGGTTTCTAATCCACAGCTTCCGTCTCCTACAGTTGTTACTGCCTTGAAGACAACAGCTACAGGAGGAATCGAACCTTCTTGTGGCGGTTCAGTTCCTAGCGTCGAATTAGGATGCGATATTAGCTACTCACTTGATGGCTCTAACATTACTTTTACGGGGGAAGGTTTTAACGCGGCTCACACCATCATAAAAGTTTTTGGCCCTTCATGGAATACTTTGGCAAACTGTTTTGATGACTGCGGATCAAGTATTGACTTATCTGGACTAGTCGCTGGAACGTATAGAATTAGAGTGAATCTTTATGATGCTGACTGGTCAGAGACCTGTAATCTTTTTGAAGAATTTATAATCACTGGCGCTAATCTTCAAGGAGCAGATACAGCATACAAGCCTTGGGAGAGTACTCCAGATTTAGAAAGTGCTTTGGCTTTATATCCTAATCCAACAGCTAACGAGGCTTTCCTAGACTTGAGCATTTTTGCAGGTGAATCCGCAACTGTTACAATCTACAATAAACTGGGACAGGCTGAAAATCAGATTCAGATTTCAGAAATTCTAAATGAACCGATTCAATTGATAACTCGTGATTTGAAAGCAGGGATGTATATGGTAACTATTAGAGTAGAAAACCAAAAATTGATTACGAAGAAGCTTATTGTAACAAAACTCTAAAGGCGGATAATAGACTTTAAGTAATTTCTCTTTATAGTTAATTATTTTGAGAATTCACTAAAATAAAAAACAAGGGCCAACCTACGTTATGTAGGTCGGCCCTTTTCCATCTTGACCTCATTTGCTGAAGCTATAAAGCTTCAAATAAATAAGACCAAAACGTCCTGTAGTTGTTGACTACAGACTATTTTGTAATTAAGGTCATCTTCTTCGTAATCTGACGTTTAGGAGTAGATAACTGGTAGTACATGATTCCAGTACTTCCTCTTAGTTCATCCTGAGCAACAGAAACTGCGTTATAACCTTTCTCAAAGTCGCCTTCGATCTGCTTCAATACCCTTCCGGATAAATCATAGATTGAAATGGTTACAGCCATGCTTTCTGGTAGGTTGAAACCGATCAATGTTTCGTTAGCAAACGGATTCGGAATGTTTTGAAGCAATTCCAACTTAGCCGCTTGTAAGTCTTCGGTATCGAATCGCAACTCAACATCCATCAATTCCAAGTCAGCATTGTAAGCTTCTGCAGCAGTGTAGCGAGAGTCGAAACTCAACACTTCACTCAACTTAACATCAGCCTTAGCGGTAAATGAAACCGTGAATACTGCTGCATCTCTCAACAAGCTCTTTGC